>JAZMZW010000097.1:0-6835 GCA_045586205.1 Faecousia sp.
TTACCGATGCGGTAGGCACTAAAGCCTCCCTTGTGTAAAGGGAGGTGGCACGGCGTAGCCGTGACGGAGGGATTGTGCGGTAAGCACTATAACATAAAATAAAATCAATGCGAAAACGAACAATTTTCTATAAAATTTCTACGAATTTGCCTCATTCTGTGCGCAAATCAACCCCTACTGCTTCAATCCCTCACCGCCTTCGGCGGAGCTCCCTTTACACAAGGGAGCCTTTGGTCTGTGCGAACTTCAAACTGAGCGATAAACTGAAATTTTCCAAGTGCCTGCGCCGGGCGGACAGAGACGTCCGCCGCTACAGATACAATACTGTAAACAGAGCGATAAACTGAAATTTTTGGATGTTATACTTCGGGTTTGGTGGGGATTTTTGGGCTTTCTTTTTTTGGAAGTTTGGGGTATAATGGGAGTAAGCTGATAAATGTAAGGAGAGATCTGTATGAAGTTTCGGACAATTTCAAGGATTTGCAGGAGGCTGGGGCTTCCGGTCTTGGTGGTGTTGCTGTGTTTGACACTGCTTCCCCTTTCTTCTGTGCGAGGGGCTACGGTGCCCGGGAGCAGTAAGGACGGGAATGTGAGAGTTCTGCTGACTTCGGATATGCATTATTGTACCTCTGCTTATTATGGGGTCAAGGGCACGGATCGTCTGCAACTGTGGGTGAACTCTGTCATCGCCGAGCATAACAGGGAGCCGATAGACCTGATCATTGTCAACGGAGATATGTCTCTGGATCACTTCTATAGCAACGGCAAGATCGCCGGTAGCTACATGGGAGACAACAAGGTCAGCTATACGGAGAAGTTCGTCAAGGAATATATTTCTCAGCTTCCTTCGGAGATCCCCGTACGCTTTGTGGCAGGTAACCATGAGCAGTACAACAGCAGTCAGTGGAAGACCATTACCGGGAACGAAAGACAGTGTTCCTTCCGCATTGAGGGCAACCTGTTTATTATGCTGGACAATTACAACAGCTTCTTAGAGCCCAATGCCACGGGAAATGCCGTATACACCCTTTCGGATGTGGACTTTATCCAAGAGGAAATGGCAAAGTATCCCGACGATAAGGTCTGGCTGGTTGCACATTACTTTGATGCCAACAGGGAAAGCGAAGCCTTCAAGGCTCTGGTACGGGACAACGACCGTATTATGGGTCTTTTCGGCGGTCATGACCATATGGGAGATGTGAAGAACACCACCGCCTGGGGGGACAAGCCCTATTCCATGTGCGGTACTTTCGCCCTGTCCGGCACAGTGACTCCTGAGCATTCCAAGGGTCAGCCTCAGCAGTTCGGCTATACGGAAAAGACCCTGACGGAAGCACAGCAGGAAAGCCTGGATCTGACCTTGGCAAACTTCTGGGGCTTCCGTGAGCTGAAGATCACCCCCACCTCTGCAAACAGCAATTATATTTCCGTTGCCACAGGGACGACCGCTCCCTATTTCTACGGGAAGAAGATCGTCCTTTCCAGAAGCACCAAGTACAGTGCAGTCTATCCCTTGCCTTCCTCCACCGAGGTTTGGGGTCCTGCTTCCGATGGGATCTATTACATTGGCAGTGCGGCGGATATGCAGGCCTTTTCCGCTATGGGGCAGAAGGACAATTTTGCAGGGAAGACCGTAAAGCTTGCAAGAGATATTGACATGACCGGTGTGAATTGGACTATGATCCCTCAATTTGCAGGTACCTTTGACGGTTGCGGTCGTGCTGTGAAGCATCTCAGCTTGTATGCCACCTCCGGCACCCTTGCCATGTTTGATCAATTGCAGGATGCTACCATCAAGAATCTCCGCATGGTTGACGGAGAGGTCAAGCTTGTGGACTCTCATTCTGCCGCCGGCATTGCTGTCCGTGCCAACGGAACTTGCCTGTTCAGCAATGTCTATTGCAAGATGACTGTCAGCGTTGATAGTGACTGCTATCGTGCCGGTGGCTTCCTTGCCTTCCCGGAAAGAGCTAAGCTGACCTTTGAAAACTGTGTCAGCCAGTGCACCCTTTCCGGTATGCGCGGAGCCGGCTTTGTGGCACAGGTGAATTATAATACTTACTCCACGGTTTTCAAGGACTGCGCCTTTATTGGAGACCTGTCCGGGGCGGGGAAGTGGTCAGGCGGTATTGTGGGTCTGTGCGCCGGTAATGTGACTATGGAACGCTGTGTCAGCCTTGGCAAGGAAAGCACCCATGCAGAGAGCGGTGGTATCCTATTTATTGACCATCAGAATCAATCGGAAACGACTACCACCGAGGTTTATCTGAAGGACTGCTATGCCGCTATGGATACCCAAGATCCCATCGGCACACAGTCTGCCCGTTCCTTCCGCCTGAACTTCACGCTGGAATACACTGGGCAAAGCCCTCTGACCATCCAAACAAGTGCAAGCAATCTCCTTTCCTCCCACCAAAGCAGTATTCGGAGCAAATTCGGATATTTGGCAAAGGAAAGCACTGTAAATCTGACCACCTCCAATCTCAGCACCCTGTGTCCCACCTTGACGGGCTGGGGCTATGCTACGGGAACTGTAAGCTATGGGACAGGCAAGACTGTACCCAAGATCCTGCCTACAGCCACTTGGAATTTGATCAACGGGAAAAGTGTTACCCAAGCACCCTCTTTCCTTTGCACCCTCTGTGGCGGTACGGCAAAGCCTGCGGAGAATCTGGGCGACGGGACTCATAAAATTGCCTGTGACCGCATGCTCCACAGCATTGAAGTCCACAGCTTCAGCAACGGGAAATGTATCTGCGGACAGCGGGAATGCCCCTATCTCCTTGTGGACTTCCTGCCCACAAGCATAGCCCACGAGGCAGATGGCTGGATCCCCACGGAACGGGATACGGGAATGCTTTCCCTCACCGTAGATCCCAACGATCGGGGTACGATGGAAGCCACGGTGCAATATCGGGATGCCTATGTATCTATGGCAAATCCCTTGGAAAAGAATCATTTGATCAAGGAGGGAGATGTGATCGAAGTCCGCTTGAAGGGTAGCATCACCACAGGCTCCTGTCCCAGAACGACCGTGTATTTCACCACGGATACCCAGAAAAGCTATAGTGAAAGCCATCAGCTGACCCATGCCATGACCTTTGACGGCAGTTATCAAACCGTCACCCTGGGGACGCTGGACAGCTATGTGGGGCAGAGCATCCGCACTCTCCGTATCGATGTGTTCCAGAATGCGTCTTCGGATCTTTCCGCCACTTACAGTCTGGACTATATTTATGTAGGCCCTGCCCAATATGCCCCCTCTCAGGGAAGCCGTGCTTTGTACTTCGACTTCAGCGATGACGAATACTCCGCACAGCGCTACGGAAGCACTGTCTACAGAGGCTATAATTACGATGCGGGTGACAACTGGCGCAGGGGAGAAACAGGCACGCAGCCCTATGTGGAAAATGGCAAGCTGTGCTTTGACATCACAGAGCGCTACAATGCAAGCAATGAGCCTGTACACATCACTGCCATTGAGCCTGTGGGCAAGGTAAAAACCTTTTCCTGGGGCAATGACAACAAGTATGCAAACGATCTGGCCTACGATCCCTCCTCTGCGGAGGTTTTGCAGATCCGTATGCGACTGACGGATGTACAGCATTATTATCCCAACAGTAGCAAGCAGTATTTACGCTTCTTCTATCTGCCGGAGGGGGCTACGGAGTGGAGCTGCGGCACTGCTCCCAATGACTGGGCAGAATCCATCCTTACGGAAATCGACAGCGCATATTTGGACGGAGGCGCAAAGGAAGGGGAATTCTTCACCCTGAGTATTTCCCTGAAGGGGAAGAAGTTCTCTACCTATGAAAGCATCCGAGGGATCATGCTGAACTTCATGGGTCTCCGTGGAGGCAAGGCAGAGATCGAGTATCTGTATATCGGCCCTGCCCTTGAGGATCATCTGCTCTTTGACTTTGAAGGCACGGGGGAACAGCGCTATGATACTCTGGCCTACGGCATGATGGACTATGACAGCACAGAGCATTGGTATCGGGAATCCGATGTGGCAGAGCTGCAGATCGCAAAGGGACTGCTGACCCTTAGCAATGGAAAAACCGCCTATAACGACCATACCCAGTACGCAGAGACCTCCAAGACGGATAAGAGAAGCACAGATCCTCTCCACTTCACCCCCAAGGCAGGGGATGTGATCCAGATCCGATACAGCCTTCTCAGCTATGATGCAAGCCTGAACAGCGGAAAAACCCCCAGTCTGACCCTTTACGGCTGGGACAACGGGAAGACTTCTGCGGACTATTACGGCACTGCATGGATCTCTGTGGATACGGGAAAAGTGGGGAGCTTTGTGACCTATACCTGCAACATCCCCTCGGGATGGACGGGCTTTGATGTGGGAAGACTCCGCCTGACTCTCCGTGGCTTGCTGAATTCTGAAATTGCGGTGGATCACATCTATGTCGGCCCTCCCTGCAAAGCCCCTGAGCCTCAGCATAGCTACAGCTACAAGGTAAGCAAAGAGCCTACTTTGAGCGCAACCGGCACGCTGACAGGGACTTGCAGAAACTGCTCTGCTACAGTCACCGTGACCCTGCCCAAGCTGAACACCACGGATTATACCAAGTCCACAGTCCTTGCTCCCGGCTGTACGTCAACGGGAACGGACAAGTATACCTGGACGACCACAGCTTACGGCACATTCAGCTTCAATGTGACCACCGATGCAAAGGGACATACTTCTGTATCGGATCCTGCGGTCCCTCCCACCTGTACTGCCACGGGCAAGACGGCAGGTAGCCATTGCTCTGTGTGTAATGCCGTCCTGACCGCCCAGACCACTGTGGTGGCTTTGGGACATGATTATGACGATAGTGTGACCGCTCCCACCTGTACGGCACAGGGATATACCACCCATACTTGCTCCCGTTGCTCTGACAGCTACAAGGATACTTATGTAGCCGCAACCGGTCACAGTTATAACAGCGGATCTATCACCACTGCACCTACCTGTACCGCAACCGGTGTTAAGACCTGCACCTGCACAGTTTGTAAGGCAACCAAGACCGAATCTGTTCCCGCAAAGGGTCACACTGAGGTCACCGACAAGGCGGTTGCTCCTACTTGTACTGCTACAGGCTTGACTGAAGGCAAGCATTGCTCTGCTTGTTCCGCAGTTCTGACTGCACAGGATGTTGTTCCTGCAAAGGGCCATACTGAGGTCATTGACAAGGCAGTAGCACCCACTTGTACCGCTACCGGCCTGACCGAGGGCAAGCATTGTGCTGTATGTAACAGCGTTCTGACTGCACAGGAAGTTATTCCTGCAAAGGGTCATACCGAGGTTATCGACAAGGCTGTTGCTCCCACTTGCACCGCAACCGGTCTTACCGAAGGCAAGCACTGCTCTGTATGTAACAGTGTTCTGACTGCACAGGAAGTTGTTCCTGCAAAGGGACACACCGAAGTCATCGACAAGGCGGTTGCTCCTACTTGTACCGCAACCGGTCTTACCGAAGGCAAGCACTGCTCTGTATGCACCGAAGTCCTGACCGCTCAGGAAGTTGTTCCTGCAAAGGGTCATAACGAGGTCATCGACAAGGCAGTTGCTCCTACCTGTACTGCTACAGGCTTGACTGAAGGCAAGCACTGCTCTGTATGCTTCAAAGTTCTGACAGCACAGGAAGTTGTTCCCGCAAAGGGTCATACCGAGGTCACCGACAAGGCGGTTGCTCCTACCTGTGCCGCTACGGGCTTGACCGAGGGTAAGCACTGCTCTGTATGTTCCGAAGTTCTGATCGTTCAGGAAGTCATTCCTGCAAAGGGACACACCGAAGTCATCGACAAGGCTCTCGCTCCCACTTGCACCGCTACCGGTCTTACCGAAGGCAAGCGCTGCTCTGTATGTTCTGAAGTCTTGACCGCACAGGAGCTTATTCCCGCAACCGGTCATAGCTACACTTATGAGAAGATCGACGGACAGAGCCACAAGCAGGGCTGTGAGAGCTGTGAGTTCGCTGAGATCCAAGTCCACAGCTTTACCGACGGAGCCTGTATCTGCGGAGAAAAGGAGCAGAAAGAGCCTGTTCTTGATCCTGCCATCAAGATCGGTCACAGCCTGAATCTGGCAAGCGACATCTCCATTAACTTCGGCATTGCCAAGACCCTTCTGGTAGGCTTTGATATGAGTACCGTATACATGGAAAGTATCATTGAGGTTTACGAAGGGGAGGCGTATATGGGAACTACCACAGTTCGCATCGAACCCGTGGACAGCGGTTATTATTACTACTTCACGCTCACCGGTCTTACCGCTGTGCAGATGAATGATACCATTACCTCTGTCTTCTACGGTGTGAAGGACGGACAGCCATATTATTCCAATGCGGATGTGTACAAGATCAGCGACTATGCCTATTCTCAGTTGAATAAGAATTCCGCACCTCAGAGCCTGAAGACCCTTTGTGCAGACCTCCTGCGCTACGGGGCTAAGGCGCAGATCTTCAAGAACTACCGTACCGCAGCCTTGGCTGACAGCAACATGACCGATGCCCACAGAGCTTACCTTTCCGACATCGAAGCCGTGAGCTTCGGCAATACCAATACGGTGCTCAATGACCTTCCCAATGCTCCTGTTGCATGGGCAGGTAAGGGTCTGGATCTGGACAGCAAGGTTTGTCTCAAGTTCATCTTCAACCCTGCCGGCTTCACAGGTGATCTTGCAGATCTGACCCTGAAGGTCAGCTATAAGGATGTATACGGAGAGGTAATGGAACTGACACTCACCGATCCGCAGGATTACACCGGCGCGGGCGTCCTCTATGCCTTTACACTGGACACTCTGCTGGCCTCGGAGCTGAGAGAGGTGGTATCC
>JAZMZW010000098.1:0-14739 GCA_045586205.1 Faecousia sp.
GGTGGTGGGAGCAGTAGTGGGAGCTGTGGTAGCGGTCTGTACATCTTCTACAGTACCTGCCCAGCCATGGAAGGTGTTGTAGTTGGGCAGATCGCCGGTATCCTGATACCAGGCAAGGATTCTTGCGAAGCCGGAAACCAGATCGTAGTAATTGACAGGGCCAAGATCACTGCTGGTGCTGTAGTTGGGAGCCTGCTGGTTGTTCTCGATCCAAGTAACGGTACGGCTTGCCATATCCACATAGTCAGCGCGGTAGCACTGGCCGACGCCGGTACCCTGAGGATTGCCGGGCTCTTCTGCAACGGGAACAGACAGCTCGCCGGAGGTCTGACCCTGATCCAGAGCCACGGTGACCTTCATAGCCAGATACAGGAACTGTGCGGGGGTGACAGTGATGGGGCCGACGGGAATGGCACCGGGGAGGATGTTGTTGTTCATCTTTACCTTGACGAACTGAGCGGCGTCCATAACGGCCTTGAACCAGTCAGCGGGAGCGGTGGGAACTGCCTCAACATCTACATTGCCGTAGTGAACAGGCAGGAAGCTCATGGTTTCGGGCAGAGTCTTGTTGGTCTGATAGGAAGCAAGAACTTCTGCGAAGAGATGAGTGATGGAATACACAGTCATGCGTCCTTCGTAGATGTTGGTGCCATCGGTGGGACGGTTGAAGCTGGTGGGAAGAGAACCCATGGTATTGCCGTACTTGGCAACACGCTCTGCCAGTTCCACATACTGAGCCTTGTTCAGGGAAGTGCCCTTGCCGTTGAGAGCGGCCTGAGAGCCTTCGGTGATGCTCTTGTGTGCGATGGAGGTGCTTGCGTCGCTATCTGTGCCCAGGGCATAAATGGCATTGGCTGCCATGACCAGGTAGTCAGAGTAAGTCAGGGAGAAATCTCCCAGATTGAATGCAGGGAATACAACATCAAAATAGACGCCGTCAACATCCTGACTACCGGCCTTGATGGTGCCTGCAAGGGCTGCTGCTATTTCATCGGAAATATCAGCGATCTTAGAAATCTCCAAAGAGGTGGGGGTGGCTGCGGAAACACCGAGAACACTGAACATGGATACCAGCATTGCAATGGTGAGCAGCACAGAGAGCAGTCTGCGATTTGCTTTCATAATATAGCCTCCTATGAGCTTAATGGCACAGTATACAATTTCTTACATACTATAACAATTCTAATTATAACACAATTTTTTGGTTTTTCAAGAACTAATTTCGTGAATTAAGTACAAAATTAACCCCACTCCTCCGAAAGTCGGGGGAGCGGGGGGATTATGGATGGGAGCTTAGCTTTTTTGGTTATTCAAATCGCGGAAAATTACCTCATCCATAGTATAGAAGTAAAATTTGACACCCAGATGCTCACACCGGAGCTGTAAGTCCAAATGGGACAGGAGGGCGGTTTTGTAGTCCTCGGTCATATCGTTGAGGCTCTTTTCCGACAGTAGGAGGTAGGAACGGTCCAAGGCAGAGCTGTCATACCAAGAGGGAGCGCAGAGATAGTCCGTGTGCTTCAGCAGATCTCCCGAGGACAGACCGGAGGGATTCAGGAAAAAGGCGGCAGTGCTGAGCTTGTCTTTGGAATAAGCGGCCAGCTGTGGGCCGTAGAAGTTCCACTGTCCGTCATAGTACACATGGGTAATGCCTCGATCCAACAGAAGTTCTGTGTTGGCCTTGCAGTTTTCTTCCCTTGCTTCAAAGCGACTGAGGTCAAGACGGTAATTGTAATACAAACTGCTTGTGGAGACGGTCAGCAGGAGCAGGAGTGCCACGAGCTTTTTCCATCCCCTGGGGTAAGTGAAGCGGACAAAATACCCTGCGCTGAAGGCAACCAACAGAAACCATGGGAAGTAGTATATGGGTCGGGTGGACAGCACCAGAACTCCTGCACAGAACACAGCTCCCACGCTGAGCCAGCCGTATAGGAACAGGGCGGCGGGGGTCTTGCGTTTCTTCCTGCAGAGGGCATGAAGGGTGCAGTACAGCACCAGAGCAATGCAGAAGATTGCACTTATCAGCTTCCACCAAGAAAGTCCGTCTTGGGGTGCTTGCAGTCCTATGTATTCCAGGAAGGTTTTCAGAGCGTGGAGCAGACGGGCCTTCCAACCGCTTACAGGCTCAGAGAGGACAGCGATCTGCTTTATGGGCAGGAGAAGCTTCAGCAAGCGGATCAGAGCCACACCTACAAGGCCGGCGCCAAGGGTGCATAGGGCGAAAATACTGCCTTTGTGCTTCCGAAGGGAGGGACGGGACTTCCCTTGCAGAAGCCAATACAGGAAGCTTGCCCCCCAGAGGGGGAGGTTCAATACCAGCATTTCTCGCAGACTCTGCATGCTCAGCCCCATGTTGAGAAGGAGGCAGAGGACAAGTCCTACCTTGGAGACCCTTTTCCCTTGAAGCAGACGAAGCCAGAAGCCCAGGGTCAGCAGGATGCCGATGACATAACAGGCATAGTAGCTTGCCATGGTGTAGAAGACCTGCAGCCCCTTGGGGTCGGAGGAGGCGGTCGTACCGAAGATCACACCGCCTACCAGACACAGGAGAGCGACCACACAGCCTTTCTTTCCCACAAAGGGATACAGACACCACAGGAGGCTCAGGACAGTCAGCAGAGTCATGGTAACAGAGGCCAGTCCCAGTGCCAGAACCGTGTCCTTACAGAGGGCATAGAACACAGCCCCGACTACGGGGGTGGCGGTGACATAGAGCTGGTTGCCGTAGGTCCAATCCGGGGGGAAGAGACTTCGGCTTTGTACCATGTGCTTGGCGATCATGGCATCGGAGTAGATGTCATAATTGTACCACTGTTCCGGATTCAAATTGATCCACACAAAGCCAAGGAGAAACAGCACAATGATCCCCACAAAGAGGCAATATATGATTTTTTCCCAAACGGCACTCCTTCTGTGCATTGCATGATCCCTCCTTTGGACTTAGGAAGCCTGCCGAATGTTCTCACGGGAGGACATTCGGCAGGGAATGGTATGATAGGTAGATTACAGGGGCTGGGCATCCATGTCCGTTCTCAGATGGGAGTCGGAGATCAGACGGCGGGGACACACAGCGGCACAGCGACCGCAGGAAACGCACTTGCTGTAGTCGATGACAGCCAGATTGTTGATCACATGGATGGCATCGTATTCACACTGCTTTTCGCACAGGTGACAGCCCACACAGCCGATGCTGCAGAACTGACGGGTATAAGCACCGCGATCCCGGTTGGAGCAGGCAATGACGATGTCTGCGTTGTAGGTTACGGGAACGATGACCTTGCGGGGGCAGGTTTCCACACACTGCATACAGCCTGTGCATTTTTCGGGGTCGATACGGGCTACGCCGTTTTCCACGGTAATGGCGCCGAAACGGCATACCGTAGCACAGGTGCCGAAGCCCAGACAGCCGTTGGGGCAGGCGGAAGGACCGTCACCGGTGACGAACATGGCAGAACGGCAGTCGGAGATGCCTTCGTAAATGCCCTTGGATGCATGGTGCTGACCACGGCACTTGACCATAGCCACCTTCCGCTCGAATGCGGCGGCCTCCACACCCATGATCTCGGACATTTTTTGGGAGGACTCTGCACCGCCGGCGGCGCATAAGCCGATCTCTGCCTTGCCGTCCAGAACAGCCTGTGCATAGGCCTGACAGCCTGCGTAGCCACAGCCACCGCAGTTTGCACCGGGGAGGGCATCCTTCAGCAGGGGCAGACGCTCATCGACCTTGACGGCGAAGACCTTGGAGGCAATGGCAAGAATACCGCCGAACACAGCACCCAATACGCCTAATACCAACACGGCAGAAAGAATATTGTTCACTTCGGCACCTCCTTAGAATACTTTGAAGCCGGAGAAGCCCATGAAGGACAGGGCAAGCAAGCCGGCGGCGATCAGGGCAATGGGGAAGCCCTTGAAGCACTTGGGACAGTCGCAGTCCTCCAGTCGCTCACGGACAGAGGAGAACAGCACGATAGCAAGGGTAAAGCCCGCACCGCCCATGATACCGTAAACCACAGCCTCAATGAAGCTGTAACCGTTCTGCACATTCAGCAGGGCAACACCCAGCACAGCGCAGTTGGTGGTGATCAGGGGGAGGTAGATGCCCAGTGCCTGATACAGGGAGGGAATAACCTTCTGCAGGAACATTTCCACGAACTGCACCAGAGCCGCAATGACCAGAATGAAGGCCACGGTCTGCATATAGCCCAGTCCGTAGGGAGTCAGCAGATAGTGATCCACCGCCCATGTGGCGGCAGAGGCAATGCCCATGACGAAAATAACTGCCACACCCATACCGATGGCGGTATCGGATTTTTTGGAAACACCCATAAAGGGGCAGATGCCCAGGAATTTTACAAGGATGAAGTTCTCTGCCAGAATAGCACTGAGGGAAATGGAGAACAGAGAGAGAAACAGACTCATTTCTTTTCCTCCTTTTCTTTCATACGCTCATTGAGCCACTGGGAGAAGGCAATGAGGCAACCTAAGGTCAGGAAGCCACCGACAGGTAGGATCACCAGCAGTGCGGGATAACGGGCATCCATCAGGCGGATACCGTCTGCACCGAAGACACCCTTGCCGAAGGTACCGCTTCCCAGAAATTCACGGACGACACACATGACCACCAGAGCGGCGGTGTAGCCGATGCCCTGTGTCAAGCCGTCTACTGCGGAGGCCAAAACGCTGTTCTTGGAGGCAAAGGCCTCTGCGCGACCCAGAATGATGCAGTTGACAACGATCAGGGGGATGAACACACCCAGACTTTCCGACAGGGAAGGGAGATAGGCCTTCAGCAGGAGATCGACCATAGTGACGAAGCCTGCAATGATGACGATGTATGCCGCAATGCGGATCTTTTCGGGGATGACCTTGCGGAGGAGGGAAATGACCACATTGGAGCAAATGAGGATCAGGGTGACGGAAAGTCCCATGCCGATGCCGTTGAACAGGGTAGTGGTAATGGCCATGGTGGAACAAAGTCCCAGAAGCTGACCCAGAACAGGATTGTTACTCAGAAGGCTGTCTTTCAAATTTTTCTTAAAATTCATTGTGTGACCTCCTTCACGATCTCCAGTGCAAGCTGAACCGCCTCAGTCACTCCACGGGAGGTGACCGTCGCACCGGTGAGGGCATCAATAGAGCCACCGTCCTTGGTGACCTTCAGCTCCCCCTGTGCGCCGATGAACTGGGAACGCCAGTCCTCTCTGGTGCATTCCGCACCTAAGGAAGCGGTTTCTGCATGGGAAATGACGGATACACCGGTAACAGAGCCTGCGTCACTGACACCGACCATGAGGTCGATGGCACCGCCGAAGCCGTTTGCATTCAGACGCACCACATAACCGCCTTCTCCACGGTACAGCTCCTTGACTTGTGTGTGGGAAACCTCCAGCTGTTCATAGGAGGAAGATGGCAGGACGGTCTGCATGGCGGCATTAGCCTTTTGGGCAGTGTTATCTGCGATCTTTTCTGCTGTGAGATGGTTGACAAAGCCCAGAAGACCGGCAACCAGAACGGAAATGAGAAGCAAGATCCCTGCCAATTTCAGAATGTATTTCATTTGGTAGCACCGCCTTTCTTATAACCGAAACGACGGGGCAGACCCATTTTATCAAAGAAGCCCACACAGCAGTTCATAACCAGGATGGCAAAGCTGACACCCTCCACATAAGAGCCGAAGTAGCGCAGAAGGATGGTCAGCACACCGCAACCGATGCCGAAGGCGATCTGGCCGCCCTTGGTCACGGGAGAGGTGGTGTAATCCGTTGCCATGAAAATAGCACCCAGCAGAAGACCGCCGGACAGGACTTGATACAGGGCCCACTGTATGGGGGGATTTCCGCCTTGGGGGAAAATCAGAGCCAGTACAGCTACAGTACCTACGTAGGACAGGGGGATCCGCAGATTGATGACCTGAGCCACCAGCAGATATACCAGACCCAGAAGGAGTGCCAGAGCGGAGACCTCACCGAAAGAGCCTCCTACCTTGCCCAGGAACAGATCCAACAGGCTTTCCGTGGGAAGCTGACCTACTGCCAGCGCCTCCATGGGGGTGGCGGCGGTGATGGCATCTACCTCACCGAACATATGCAGGCTCACACCGCTGGCAGTCCAGTTGCCGGACATCAGAGAGGGCCAGCTGAACAGGAAAGCACGGGCGGCCAGTGCGGGATTGACGATGTTCATACCGATGCCGCCAAAAAGCTGTTTGACCACAACGATGGCGAAGAAGTCCCCGAGGATCAAGGTCCAGTAGGGCAGATTTACGGGGCATACCATGGCAATGAGGATGCCGGTAACTACCGCAGACCAGTCGGACACGGTGCAGTCCTTGTCCAGAAGCTTGCGGTACAGCCATTCAAAGAAAATACAGCCGATGACGGAAATCAGTGTCATAGACAGGGCGCGAGGGCCGAAGAACCACACAGCGGCAATGAGGGCAGGCATCAGGGCGATGCACACATCCTGCATGATGGTCTTGGTACTGCAATCACTGTGGGCATGAGGGGAGGAAGAAAGGCTGAGCTTTAGATCTTTGTATTTCATTTCTTAGCCTCCTTTGCTTTTGCATCCCGAAGGAGCTTTTTGCCGGTGCGGAAGCTTTGCACCAGAGGGATACGGGCGGGACAGCCGTAGGCACAGGAACCGCATTCGATGCAGTCCATGAGATTGTACTTTTCCAGTCCCTCCAAGTCACCCTTCTTCCGTGCCTTGTGGAGGAACAGGGGCATCAGGTGCATGGGGCAGGCATCGACGCACTTACCGCAACGGATGCAGTGAGGCTCGGAGGCCTTGGGACGGTCAGCCTCGGAATAGCAGGTCAGGGCATTGTTGCCTTTGATGGTGGAGGCTTCCAGTGTGTGCTGGGCAATGCCCATCATAGGACCGCCTACAAAGATCTTGTAGGGATCGGAAGCAAAGCCACCTGCGGCATCTACCAGATCTGCAAAGGAAGTGCCGATGGGGGCAAGGAGATTGCAGGGCTTCGCCACAGCCTTGCCTGTGACGGTAATGGCTCGCCGTACTACGGGCATGCCGTCAAAAATGGCATCGCCGATGGCGGCACAGGTAGCCACATTGAACACCGCACAGCCTACGGATGCAGGCAGACCTCCGGGAGGCACGCAGCGTCCGGTTACAGCCTGGATCAGCTGTTTTTCCGCACCCTGAGGGTAACGGACCTTCAGAGGTAGGAGGGTGGCCTCTCCCTGCAAGGCCTTCTGCATGGAAGCAATGGCTTGGGGCTTATTGTTCTCCACACCGATGACGGTCTGCTTGGGCTCAAGGATTTGGTTGATTACATGGATGCCTCGCAGAATGCGGTCCGGCGACTCCTGCATGAGACGGTCATCGGAGGTAATATAGGGTTCACACTCCGCGCCGTTGATCAGGACGGTATCAACCTTGCCCAGACCGGAGGACAGTTTCACACTTGTGGGGAAGCCTGCACCGCCCATGCCGGTGATACCTGCTTCACGGATCAGAGCAATGAGATCTTCCTTGCTCAGCTCCTCGATGGAGTCCCGTTTGCGGATGGTGGGGCAGAGGGTGTACTTGCCGTCACTGGCAATGACCACAGACTCTACATAAGTACCGGTAGGTGCGGGGCGAGGACCTACAAGGATCACATCTCCGGATACGGAGGCATGGACGGGGGCGCACAGACCCTGTCCGTCGCCGATTTTCTGTCCCACGGTAACACGGTCTCCCACGGAAACCAGAGGCTTACAGGGAGCGCCGATGTGCTGGGACATGCAAATGGTCACAATGGCGGGGTAAATGGGCGTGATGGGCATGTGACTGCTCAATTCCTTATAGCCCTTAGGATGCACGCCACCGAAAAAAGAGTGTGCCATAGTTTGCATCACCTCAATTCATAATTATACGAATGTATCATAGCATAAATCACAAAAAAAATCTACGACCAAAGGGGAGAAATTTCGATTTTTTCTTGGGAATTTCCGGGAAGTTCTTTTTTGCTCGGTTTCCATCGGACGGCTAAGGGGACTTTGTGACAGGCCTTGGAAAGTAAAAAACCATGAGAACCTGCAGGGAGCTACTCCACAGAGGTTCTCATGAGAAAAAGGATTTTTCTTTGTTATAGTATCAACAATAGGGGGGAGCGCTTAATTCCTGCAAGAATTCTTCAAAGCAGATGCCGTCGGGTTCGGGAACTTGCCGTTCCATGGTACGGCGCAGAGCCTTGGCAATGAAGGCAGAGGCGTTTTTGACGGCAGTGGCAAGGTCTATGCCTTTCACAGCCTGCGCTCCCAGAAGGGAGGCAAACACATCCCCCGTACCTGCACGGCAAGGGCCGGTTTTATGCTCACGGATCACTCGGTAGGAGCCGTCTTGGGAGAAAATGAAATTCTCCAGATCCTCCCCACGCTCCAGACCGGAAATGACGATCTCCTTGGGGCCTCTGTCCTGCAGTTCCTTGCAGATCTCTGTCAGCAGAGCCTCTCCCGGCTGTGGCACATAGTCCCTGCCTGTGAGGATGCAGGCCTCCGTGAAATTTGGAGTCAGAATGTCTGCGTATTGCAGAAGCTCTCCCATGCGCCCCGCAAGACGGGGACTGTAGGTGGCATACAGTGTGCCGTCATCTCCCATAACGGGATCTACCACCGTGACGGTATTGGGCTCTTTGAAACGCTTCATAAAATCACAGACCAGATCGATCTGCTCCTCCGAGCCAAGGAAGCCTGTCAAGATCCCGTCAAAGTGCAGTCCCAGCTTCTCCCACTGTTGGGCATAGGCCTTCATATGGCAGGTGAAGTCTGTGTAGTAAAAGCTGTCATAGCCTGTGTGATTGGAAAAAACAGAGGTGGGCAGGGGACAGCACTGGATGCCCGTGGCGGAAATGATCGGCAGAGCCACTGCCAGAGAACAACGACCAAACCCACAGAAATCATTGATCACAGCGATCTTCTTCTGTGCTTCCATAAAAACACCTTTCTTCTTGCAATTTTCTGCCCCATAGTATATAATGTTTTTGAACATATGGAAATATCCAGAACAGGAGAGTTTTATATTACCAGATGAAGTATTCGATCGAAAAAAATCGGAGCGAGCCTGCCTATTTGCAACTATATATCCAGCTGAGGCAGGACATTGTCCGTGGACTGTGTCCCTATGGCAGTAAGCTCCCCTCCAAGCGTACCTTGGCAGAGGAGCTTGGCATCAGTACCGTCACCGTGGAGCATAGCTATGCCCTCCTGTGTGACGAGGGCTATGTGGAGTCCCGACAGCGGAGCGGATATTTTGTGATCTTCCGTGCGGATCAGGGCTTTGCGGGGAATGTCTATCCTCCTGCCCCTTTGCAGATCCATCCCCATGAGCCTGCAGCGGGAGAATTCCCCCTGTCCCTGTGGACAAAGACCATGCGCAGGGTCATGAACGACTACGGTGCAATGATCCTTGAGCCCTCCGAGGGGGTGGGGAGAGAGGAACTGCGCAGAGCCATTGCTCAATATCTGGCACGCAGTCGGGGGATCCATGTGCAAGAGGAGCAGATCATTCTCGGCTCGGGAGCGGAGTATCTGTACAGCCTGATCCCCTGCCTTCTGGGACGGGAAAAGTGCTATGCCATTGAAGCTCCCTCTTATCGGAAGATCGAGCAAAGCTACCGCCTGTCGGCAGTGCCTGTGACCATGCTTCCCTTGGGAGAGGATGGGATCAAAAGTCCTGCTCTGTGGGGCTGTGAGGCGCAGGTTCTGCATATTTCTCCCTACCGTAGCTTCCCCAGCGGTGTCAGTGCCTCAGCCTCCAAACGCCATGAGTATCTGCGCTGGGCGGCACAGGGAGAGCGATACATTATAGAGGATGATTTTGAGTCGGAATTCTCTGTGTCCAAGAAGCCGGAGGACACCCTCTTTTCCCAGTGTACGGGAGAACGGGTAATTTATATGAACAGTTTTTCCAAGACCATTTCCTCCTCTCTCCGCGTGGGCTATATGGTACTGCCTCAGGCTCTGCTTCCAAGATATCGGGAGACCTTGGGCTTCCTGTCCTGCACCATTCCCACCTTTGAACAGCTTGTTCTTGCAGAGCTTCTGTCCGGGGGAGACTTTGAACGGCATATCAACCGCGTAAGAAGAAAAAAACGAAAAGCCCTCCAACAGAATGCAACTTGACAACCAACAGCGGAAAGCTGCAATTTCAGTTTATCGTGCTTTCGGCACGATAATGAATTGCCCTGCCGGGCATGAATTGGCTATGCCATGATTTGCATTACGGCATGATTTGTGCCTTACGGCACATTGTTTTTTGGCAATTCAAATCATGGAGCGTAGCGACTTCAATATTCATTATTCATTCGCTCCAACAGAGCGATAAACTGAACACTTTCGCTCTCTGTACATAAATTTCACCACATATATCGTCGAAACTCAAAGGAGGTATCTATGGGACGAATATTGAAATATTTGAAGCCTTATACCAAGGCTTTGATCCTGTCTATTTTACTGATTTCCCTCTCGTCTTTGTGTGATCTGCTGTTGCCCACCTTTATGAGCAACATTCTGGATCACGGCATCCGCAGTAAGGACATGAGCTACATCCTCCTTACCTGCGGAAAAATGCTGGCAGTTTCTGCCCTGAGTTTGGGCGCCATCCTCTTGGGAAGCAAGCTGTCCTCCACCGTGGTGGCGGGCTTCTGCACCGACCTGCGCAGTGACATTTTCCGCAAGGTCAACACCCTGTCTTTTGAGGAATTCGGCTCCCTCGGCACTGCCGCACTGGTGACCAGAGCTACCCACGATGTTATGACCGTTTCCTGGGTGGCCTCTATGCTCTGCGGTACCGTTGCCACCATTCCCATGCTGTTCTTAGGCGGTGTGGTCCTTGCCATGCTCAAGGATGTGGTACTGAGCCTGATCCTGCTGGTATTCATCCCCGTGATTTTAGTCATTGTCTTTGCCATCGGACGGAAGGTGCTCCCCTTGTGGAAGCGTTCCGACCTGTACGTCGACAAGCAGAATGCCATCATGCGTGAACGGCTTCGCGGTATCCGTGTGATCCGCGCCTTCCGCTCCGAGGATCGGGAGCATGATCGCATCGCAGAAGCCACAGAAGTCATGGCGGAAAACATCATCAAGGGCAATGTCTCCATGGGCATCCTCATGCCGGTGTCCCTGTTCCTGTTCAATGTAGCCACAGTGCTGATCGTGTACTTTGGCGCTTTCCGCATGGAGGGAGGCTCTCTCAGTGCAGGTGACATTTTCGCCGTGGTGCAGTATGTTTCCATGGTTATGGCAGGCGTGCTCATGGGCTCCTTCGCCATCGTCATGTATCCCCACGCACAGGTTGCCGCCGGACGTATCGGAGAGATCTTCGATGCCAAGGGCATGGGCGACAAGTCCGTAGGCCGTGACTATGAATTAAAAGGTCAAATCAGCTTCCGCAATGTGAGCTTCTCCTACGGTGGAAGCGAGGATGCGGTGGGAGATATTACCCTGGACATTGCCCGGGGGCAGAAGGTTGCCGTTATCGGCGGTACAGGCAGTGGCAAGTCTACTCTCATTTCTCTGCTCTTAGGCTTCCGCAGTCCCAACAAAGGTCAGCTGTCCTTTGACGGCATCCCCGCCCAAGAGATCAATAAGGCCTCCCTTCGCAGGGGCATCAGCTCCGTCCTGCAAGGTGCTGCCATTTACTCCGGTACCATTGGAGAAAATATCCGCATGGGCAAGGAAAACGCCACGGATGCAGAGCTTATGGAGGCCGCAAGCATCGCCCAATTGGCACCCTTCATTGAAGAGTGCGGTGGCTTGGACTACGAGATCAAGCAGGCAGGCAAGAACCTGTCCGGCGGTCAGAAACAGCGTCTGTCCATTGCCCGCGCCATTGTGAAGGAAGCTCCCATTTACATCTTCGACGACAGCTTCTCCGCACTGGACTTCCTGACGGAAAAGAATCTCCGCAGTGCCCTGAATGAGAAGATCCGTGGGAAAACCCAGATCGTCGTTACCCAGCGTATTACCTCTGCCATGAGCGCAGACTGCATCTTCGTCATGGACAAGGGGCGTCTGGTGGATCACGGCACCCACGAGGAGCTTCTGTCCCGTTGCAAGATCTACCAGGAGATCTACACCTCTCAGACAGGAGGTGGCACAAAATGAAACATCCCGAAAAGAAAAAAGACCGCATGATCCTGAGACTGCTGAAGGAAGCCAAGTCCATCCACAAGTGGTTGCTCTTAGCCTGCTTCCTCTGCGCCCTCATTATTGTCAGCTCCGTCGCAAGTCCCAAGGTTTTGGGTAAGATCATCGACACCCTCTATGCCTACTGGGACGGCAGTCGCGGCGGTGCCCTCATGGAAGAGATCCTTCCATCTCTGGGAATCCTGCTCCTGCTGTATCTGGGCTACAGCCTGTTCAGCTACCTGAAAATGCTCCTGCTGAACAAAGTCGTCAGCCGTCACTTCACCTGCACCCTGCGCATCCGCATTTCCGACAAAATCAAACGTCTGCCTGTGTCCTACGTGGATCAGACACCTGTTGGAGATATCCTCTCCCGCATGACCGATGACGTATCTACCGTAGGCAACTACATCCACCAGATCGTGGACATCCTTATGACGGGCTTCCTGAATCTCCTTGCCATTTCCATTCTGATGCTCCGTGAAAACTGGCTCTTGGCACTATTGGTTTTGGGTCTGACTCCCGCATCCATCTGGCTGTCTACCTTCATTTCCTCCAAGAGCGAGAAGCACTTCCATGCCATGTTCACGGAAGGTGGCAATCTCAACGCCCATGTGGAAGAATCCTTCACCAACTTCGCCACCACCAAGGCCTACAACCTGGAGGAATACACGGAGAAAAAGCACCACGCTATCAATCAGCGACGGAAGGAGGCTGAGGCAAAGGCCAACTTCACCCGTAGCATTGTCCGTCCCATTATCACCTTCTCCAATGCCTTGGCCTACATCGCCATCTGCCTCATCGGCGGTTGGCTTCTGGTAAGCGATAAGGTCAGCTCCGTAGGTGTCATTGTCACCATCCTGCTGTATGCCAAGCAGTTTGCTTCTCCTCTGGAGCAGATCGCCAACGGCCTAGGAGAAATGCAACATGCAAAAGCCGCCGCCCGACGGGTATTCAAGCTCATGGATCTTCCCGAGGAGCATAATCCCGCAGGAAAGCTCCCCCGGGGTGCAAAGGGTGATATCCGCTTCGAGAACGTAGACTTCTCCTACGATCCCGAAACACCCCTCATCGAAAATCTCAGCATTGATGTAAAGAAGGGGCAGAATGTCGCCATCGTAGGCCCTACAGGTGCAGGCAAGACCACCATCGTCAACCTGCTCATGGCCTTCTACGATATCCAAAAGGGCAAGATCTATTTAGACGGCATTGACTGCTCCACCCTGTCCCGCGAGGAGCTCCGTGACCAGTTCGCCATGGTATTGCAGGACACTTGGCTCTTCCGTGGCACCATTGCGGAAAATGTGGCATACGGCAAGCCCGATGCCACCCGTGAGGAGATCATTGCCGCCTGTGACAGAGCCTACTGCGACCACTTCATCCGCACCCTGCCTCAGGGCTATGATACGGTAGTAGGCGACGACATGACCAACCTCTCCGGAGGACAGAAACAGCTCCTGACCATTGCCCGCGCCATGCTGGCAGACCGCAGACTGCTGATCTTGGACGAAGCTACCTCCAACGTTGACACCCGTACGGAGATCCTCCTGCAAAAGGCTATGGATAATCTCATGAAGGAACGCACCTGCTTCGTCATTGCCCACAGACTTTCCACCATTGTGGACTCCGATCTGATCCTGGTTCTGGATCACGGCAGGATCGTGGAGCAGGGCACCCACAAGGAGCTTCTGGCAAAGGAAGGCTTCTACCACAAGATCTACACCAGCCAGTATTCCATCTGATAAAAAAGACTTCGGTAATCCCGACCGAAGACGCATCACGAAAAAACAAAACCGCAGTTTTGCACGAAAGCTTCCCACCGTGCAAAACTGCGGTTATTTTATCCGATTTACAAAAAACTCAGTCGATCTCTGCGATGACTTCTACCTCAACCAGAACTGCCTTGGGCAGAGCGGCGGCGGCAATACAGCTTCTTGAGGGCTTGCCGGTGAAGTACTCGGCGTAGATCTCATTGAAAGCGGCAAAGTTGCCCATATCGCTGAGGAAGCACATGGTCTTCACAGCCTTTTCCATAGAACTACCGGCGGCTTCCAGCACAGCCTTCAGATTCTCCATGACCTGACGAGTCTGGCCTGCGATATCGGTGGCTTCCACATTTCCGGTCTTGGGATCAATGGGAATCTGACCGGAGGTGTAGACAAGATTGCCGACCTTTATAGCCTGAGAGTAAGGGCCGATGGCTGCAGGGGCTTTCTCGGTAAATACATATTCCATAATAGTGACCTCCAAAAGTTTTTTTAGGATACCTTCATCATAGCAAATTCCCCCTCCTTTGTCAATACATTGCGAAGAGGAACCTCAACCAAGGGAGCGGTTGGATAAATGGACAATGGACGACGGAAAACGGGCAATGGACAACGGATGTGCCGACTGCGTCGACGAGAGTTGAGATCCATAAGCCAATTTTAGTTTATCGCTCTGTTGGAGCGAATGAATCATGAATATTGAAGTCGCTACGCTGATGAATAATTGATGTGTGGCTACGCCACGGATTGAAATTTATGGGCAAAGCACATGTAAGTCACCCTGCAAATTTCAGTTTATCTCTCTGTTTACAGTATTGTATCTGTAGGGGCGG
>JAZMZW010000099.1:0-2848 GCA_045586205.1 Faecousia sp.
TTGCCGCCACTCGCTCCTCATCACTCTCTGCGGCAATTCCGGCTAAACGATCCCCGGACTTTTCCTCGTTGGCCTTGGCAAGGAGATCCTTTACATCCCGAAAGGCGTAGACCTTCCCAAACAGCCGAGTCTTTAAGTTCAAATCAAACACATCCTTTGTTAAGTTGAAAGTTGTCCATATCTTACAACACAAGGGTCTTTATCACTACCGGCAGGACACTGCCTCCGGCTATGGGGGTGCCTACATCCAGATAGGCACTGTCCGGCAGGCGTAGGCCGTCCAGACATAGGAGAGGCTTATGGGGGACTAAGCTGTGGATGGCCTGCCCCAGTGCTTTTCCCATATCCCGTTCCAGAGAAAGGAATAGAGCCGACCGTTCCTCTGTAGACAGGGCAACCGCATCTGCAAGTTTACATAATTCTGAAAATTTAGGGTTCCGCAAACCTTTCATGGACAGAACGCAAGGGCTGTCCCCCGGCGCCATACGATCAAGGCTTTCTCGGATTTTGGGGATCAGTTCCTCTTGGGGAAGATTCTCATCCTCTCCGTTCAAAGAAGCTACCGGGAGATTTTTCAAAGGAAAGTTCATATTTCGATAGAAAATGGTGCTTCCCGACAGTTCTGTAGTGTGTAATCCTGCTCCCATAACTGTTGCCCGAATGGTTTCTCCGGTGGGAATATGGTTCCCTTCCTGCCATAGCGCAGAGCCGCGGATGGCCTTTCCCAAAAGGACGCCCAGATCCCCATAGGCATAGGGATCCGAGGGGCTCCTTTCGATCAGATCTGCCACCCCACCTGAAAAAGACAGGAATTCTGCAGGTTTACATAATTTATCTGTAATAAATTGCAAGTACCGATCTCCCGAACGGAGTCCCAAAGCTTCCTCCAAGATCTCTGTCAGGAATTGGGCTACCTCCTCCGGCGGAGAGTCCATAGTAAAATAGGGTCTAAGAACAGGAGAAAGATAGGTACATCTCCCTTCCCGGAATTTCATAAGCCGTCCCCCTACATTGAGACAGCCTGTATCCCGTAGTTCCCCATTGTCAAAGAGAGCAAAGTTCGTAGTTCCTCCGCCGATGTCCAAATTCACTACGGCACAACGGTTTTTCCGGGAGTAGTCTGCGGCTCCGGAGCCCTTCCCTGCCAGAACACTTTCCAAGGCAGGGCCTGCGGTAGCTACCACAAAGTCTCCGGCATAGCCGGATAAGGCATTGAGTACCTCACGTGCATTTTCTTTTCGGGCGGTTTCTCCGGTAATGATCACCGCGCCCGTTTGGACTTGGGATTTCTCTACGCCGGCATGGGCATATTCCCTGTCTACAATGTCCCGAAGGCCTTGGACATCAATAACCTCTTCGGAAAGGAGTGGTGTAAAGTGAACCTCACTACGATAGAGCACCTGTTTTTCCCCAATGGTAAAATCGGGAACGGAGAAGGCATTGGCTTCGTTTTGAATTTCCAGATGGGAGAATACCAATTGGGTGGTACTGGTTCCCACATCAATACCTACAGACAGGAGGCTTTCCTTCATAGGCAGGCCCTCAAAAGAGACTTGCAATCCGACATAGTGGGAACACGGGGATTGGTAGCACAACAAGGATCTGCAAGAGCCGCTTTGCAAAGGCTATCCATATGATCCAAAACATCTGTTGCCTTGATGCCGGCATCGCCCAAGGTGCGAGGAAGGTGGAGTCTTCTGCATAGGCGGCTCACGGCAAAAACAGGATTTTCTCCCAAGATACTGTAGGAGCAAACCTCTCGGTTGTAGGTCATGACATGAGGCAGAAGGATGGCATTGAGTCTACCGTGGGGCAGGTGGAATCTACCACCCAGAGCATGGGACAGAGCATGGCAAAGACCCAATCCCGCATGGTCAAAGGCGATCCCTGCCATAGTGGCGGCGCAGTGAAGTTCTCCACGGACTTTCTTATCTCCTTCAAAGGATGGGAGAAGAAGCTTCATAGCTGTATGAAAGGCTGTAACTGCCAGACTTTGGCTAAAGGCGGTGGCATTTCTTGCCACAACAGCCTCTACACAGTGGGCGATCACATCCATACCTCCGTCTGCTATGAGGGCAGGTGGCAGATTTTCCAAAAGGCTGTCATCCAGAATTGCCAGATCCGGGCGGATAGATGGTTCTACAAGGGGATGTTTTACCCCCTCATGGGTCAAAATAGAGAAGGCGGTTACCTCTGAACCTGTACCGGAAGTAGTAGGAATGGCAACAAAAAAAGGTCTGTTCTCCCCTATGGAAACCATGCCCTTGGCACAGTCAATGGCACTGCCGCCGCCTAAAGCAATGAGAGTATCTGCCCCAAAGGTCTGCATCAGGGCAAGACCCTCTGCCACCGTAGACAAGGGTGGATCCGGCTGTACCCGATGGAAGATCTCTGTCTCCCCATTGCACAGAGCCGCCACCCGTCGCGCGGTGCCGTCTTTTACAAAGTAAGGATCCGTTACAATAAAAAACCGCTTTCCCGCCAATGTCCCCAAAGCCTGCAAAGCATCATCCCCAAAACACAGTTGGGTATTTAACTGAAACGTTTGCATCTGTTCACCCCTTTTCTTCTTGTAGTATCCCCATTTTCCCGGAAATCATGTCATATGGAACAGATATTTTTGCAAATATTCGTTTATCGAACTGTTCACCAAGTTGGTAAAGGCCCTTGCCTCTCCAATGGGAGAGGTGCCGCGACTGCGGCGGAGAGGGCAGTAGGGATTCCCGTTTTTTTTCCCATTTCGTAGTAGGCAGAGAAGTGGGGTTACGGCATGGTATCCACGATCGAGATTAGGAAAAAGGAAGCGGTCTTGCACTCGCGCATACTTTGCTCGCTGCGGGGCGGTACT
>JAZMZW010000100.1:0-6332 GCA_045586205.1 Faecousia sp.
GATTCTTGGTAGCCTTGTAGGTGTAGCTGTGTCCCGTTGCGGCTATGGACTGGGTCTTGGTAGCTTCGCAGGAGGTACAGGTGAAGGTCTTGATTCCTGCCACAGTACAGGTGGCGGCGGTGGTCACAGTGCCCTTATCCCATGTATGATCCACAGTGTCCTCATATTTACACCAATTGCAATAACGGGTATGCTGAACGCTACCTGTAGAAGTATAAGTGAAAATGTGATTTGCCTGATCCACGAAGCCACACTTTCCGCAGGTACGGGTGTGTTGCTCCGCAGAATACTTGCTGAAGGAATACTGATGCCCCTCTGTGCGATCCGTATATCCGCAAGCACAGGTTCTTTCGTGCTTGTTATGATCTCCAAAGGGTGTATAGCTAAAGCTGTGGGAAAGGGTCTCCGTTGCGGAGCACTTGGAGCAGGTGCGTTTGTGCTGGGTACTGCTGACAGACGCAAGGCTGTAGCTGTGCCCCGTTGCGGCGGTGGTCACATCAAAGCTGAAGGAGCCGTAGGTAGTGGTTTTCCAAGTATACTTGTCCGTACCCGTAGCAGTACAGGTAGCCGCCTTGGTGGTGGACTTGCTATAGTCCGTAGTATTCAGCTTGGGCAGAGTGACGGTGGTGGTGCCGGAGCACTTGGAACAAGTTCCCGTCAAAGTGCCTGTTGCGGAGGTAGTGGGATTCTTGCTTGCCTTGTAGGTGTAGGAATGTCCCGTGGCGGCAACAGTCTGCTGTGCGGTTATGACATAGTTACACTTTCCGCAATGACTGCCCTGGGTAAGACCTGTGGTGGTACAGCCTGCGGAAACCGCCTTATCGGTCACTGCGCTGTGGGACTCGGAAACCGTGGCAGAGCACAGGGAGCATTTGCCCGTGTGTCCACTGCTTCCATTGCTTGTGTAAGTATATTGATGCTTGACGCAGATGAAGGGCAAGCCGTTGTTCACAGAGGATTTGATATTCCACAGCTTCAAGGGGCGGTTCAGATTGGTCAAATAGGAGCTGTTGGTCAGGCTGGAAGCCCCACTTCCTGCTCCGGAAAGTCCCATGTTGTTGGCGTAGTAGGAGTAGAATACATTGGGCCAGGCCTTACTTGTGATGCCGTTGGTAAATACATCCGTAGTCTTGCCTGTAAACTGGCCGTAGCAATTGACAATGTAGCCCCAGTTCATACCTGCCACACCGCCGGAGCCTGCGGTGGAGTCGATGCTACCGGTGAAGCCACAGCTTTGGATATTGCCCTTGTTACAGCCTACAATACCGCCTTGGGTATTTCCGCCCAGACGGAGAGTACCGTACAGACCGTAGTGGTCGGAGATGGCCTTCCCGTCCACCTTATCCAAGGTGACCTTATAGGTCTTCACATCCACATTGCGACTGACAAAGATATAGTCAATGAGCTGATTGGGGCTTGCGTTATAGGCGCTGAAGCTGTTCTGTCCCACAGGTGTTCCCAGAGAGACCGCCACATTGCGAGCCTCGCTCATGGTCTGGGCAAGATAAGTTACGGACACAGCTTCGGGCTTTGCGTTAAAGTCACCGGTGACTACGGAATAGATCTCCGTATGGCCCTTGTTGCGGTACTTTGTCTCCATGGCATCCATACGGCTCTTGACCAGCTTGATGCCCTCATTCTGGGCTTCTGTAGATTCGTGATCCAGATGGGTGTTGTATGCCAGAATAATGATATTGGTGTTCTTGGGTTGCAAAACTGCATAGGAGCAGGTGCGGTAATATTTTGCACCCCAGCCGTAGGAGATCTTGTCGGGAGTGGGACTGAGCCAGAAAGTTCCCTGCTCCAAGGCATTGAATTTGCTTGTTTTCCAATACAAGGGAGCGGCCTCGGGATTGGAAGATCCGCGGTAGGTAAATTCCATGCTATAGCCGGACAAAGCCGTTGCCAGCACGGTCTTCCATGTGGGAGTGACCTCCTGAAGACCGATGATATCGGGTGCATACTTTGCCAGATAGGTTTTTACACGGGGAGTACGCTCGGCAACCGTATTGGGAGAAGGGTCTTCACCGCAACGGATGTTAAAGCTCATATAGGACAGGTCATAAATACTTGCCTTGTTGACAACCTTGGCACTGCTTTCACAGCCCAGTACCAAACCGCCGTCGTTGTAACCTACAACAGAACCTACATTGGTCTTGCCGGAAACCGTGGCATTTTCCACCTTGATGTACTGCACAGTGCCTTGCTTCAAGTAGCCCACAAGTCCCTGTGCATCCGTTCCGCTGACAGTGAAGTTGGAGAAGGTATTCCCCTGTCCGTCCAGCACACCGCAGAAGGGGGCGCTTGCGGTACCCAGAGCGGGGATGGTCTTTCCGCCGAAGTTCAGGTTAGCGGTGATCCGTACCACCTTGTTGCTGTAGTTGTTGCCACCGTTGACCGCATTGACAAAGGACAGGTACTGATCCACGGTGCTGATCTCCACAAGGGTAGACCACTTGGCATAGAAGGTCTTGTTTCCCCGAACCTGCGGGCCAACCACAGCATACACCTGACCGCTGAAGGAGGAATTGTCATACCAACCGGCAAAAACATAGCCGGATTTCTGGATCTGGGCGCTTAAGGGCAGCGCCGCACCGATCATATAGCCGTAGGAGCTAGGTGCGGTGATCTTCAGGCTACCGCCGTTGAGTACATAGCTGATGGCATAGGGAACAGCCGTAGCATTGCACTTGTTGGTCAGCTCCGCAGTGACAGGATGTCCTGCAGAGGAATAGTAATCCTGAGAGCCTGTCATGCCTACCAAATCGCCCACATTGGCATAGACCGTCACATAGCCGATATAGACCCCGTTGTCATAGGCAGACAGACGGGTGCAGGTTGCAGGGGCTTCATTTTCCGTGCAAATGGCGGGAAAACGGGGAGTGTTGGTATAAGCCCCGTTGTTGGCAACCGTTCTGGAAACCGTGTTGATACTGCCACCGATGATACCGGTGCAGAAATTGCTCTCATCCTTGGCAGAGCCGGAAGCGGAGGTGGCACAGGCGGATTTCAGATAATAGCAGTCGGACCATGTTCCGCTGAAGCCTGAGCCTACACGGGCAAAGGCGGCAACATCTTCCGGTGCAGAGATCATACCGGTGTTGATACAGCCCTTCAGCTTAATGTTGGTCTGTCCCCAACCGGCAATACCTGCGGCGGCCTTGGTAGTGGCAGTAACCGTGCCGTAGTTTGCGCAGTATTCAAAAAGACAGCTGCTTCTTGCCACACCTGCCAGACCGCCGGCACCGTCCACACCTGTGGTGGTCTTGATGTCTGCGCCATTGGAGCAGTAGCGGAAGGTACAACCGCCGTCTGCATAGCCTGTAATACCGCCTGCTCTGTTGGCAACGGTAACAGAGCCGTTGAAAATATGCAGACCTACAAAGGTAGCCTTATAGGAGCTACCGAACAGACCGCCACCGTTGAGGGAGGTCTGATTGACCTTCAGATTGAAGACCTTAAAGTTATTTCCGTAGAAAGTACCGGAGAAGGATTTTGTCCAAGAGGAATCGGAAACAAATTGTCCGATGGGAGTATGGTTGGCATTGTTCATGTCAATATCTCCCAGCATATAAATGCTCTTGCCGGAAAGGGTCTTGCCACCGTTGACCGCCGTGGCCATAGCCGTGAAACCTGCGGTGTTGGTCACCACATAGACACTTGCATCGGGATAGGTGGTGAACTGTGCAATGTTGGGCAGATCCACAGTTACTGTCAGGGTGGTGTTCTTTGCCGGCATGGTAAAGGTGCTACCGCTGACAGTCCCTGCACTCGCACTGAGGCTCACAGTTGTGCCGGAGGGGACTTTTACAGTATAGGTATCCCCTGCATTGTAGTACATGGTGGAGGTACTGCTGTAGCCCTTGTTGTTGTAGGTGACCTTCAGGGAATAGACCTTCCCTTCCCCACGGAGTTCGGGGAACATAGCACCCTTGGACCAGACAGCATCGGTGCTGTTGAGCAAATAGGCCAGATAGCCACTGCCCAGGGAAGCCTTGGAGAGCTTCACAGCCTCGTTTGCCCAATCATAGGTGGTGTAATTGTCAAAATAATAGGAATTGATAATGGCATTGGGCTTATGCTCACTGAGGATACTGTTACTGTAACGACCCAAAGCGAAGCAAGTTCCCGCATTCAGAATGCCGATGTTGTAGCAGTTGATGATCTGACCCACATAACCGGCATAATGCCCCTGACACCAGTCGGCAATACCGGAAGCATGATCCACACCGGTGGCACGGCCTGCGAAGAAGCTGTTCTGCACAATACCGCCGTTGATGAGCGCACCGGCAATGCCGCCAACAGACAGATCCGTTACTGTGCCGGAGGCAGTGGCAGTAAGAACGGAGCTACTCCAGCACTCATCCACCATTCCTTTTACCACACCTGCAAAACTGCCCACACGGTGGTCGGCATTGTCACTGGTGAGGTTGAAGGTACATCCCTCCAGACCCAGACGGCGCACAGTACCGCTGGCATTGATCATGTCGATCAGTGCGCAGTTCTTGTTGGTGGTAGTGACGCTCAAACGCTCGATCACATGATAGCCACCGTCGAATGTGCCGGAAAAGGCAGGCACAGGGGTATATGCCACACCGGACATATCAATGTCTGCCACCAGATAAAAAGTCACTCCTGAGAAATTGGTTTTCTGACCAAGCTCAGAGAACTTTTTCAGACCTTGATTGGTAGAAATACGGAACTCCTTGGAGCTACTGTTGTTCTCATACATGAGAATGTCGGGGATGTCTGCCGCCGCCTGCACCTCTACAGGGCCAAAGCCCCAAAAAGCCAGCAAAGACAGCAAGCAAGCCACTGCCAAAAGAATGGATACGCTTCGTTTTGTCATAGAAAACACCCTTTCATTGGTATTGAATCTATTGTAGTCCCATTGACAAAGAATGTCAACCTACAAAGCACCCGGCTGTGACTTTTTCCCTCCTCCACTCACAAAAGTCATCCCCCCCGCCACACACCACCGCAAATCCGGGATTCAATTCTAAAAGGAGGGGCTTCCAACCGATGGTTTCCTCATCAGAGGAAGCCACAGGCTTGGAAGCCCCTACCTTTGGACTTAGTTTTTTTGATGACGATAGTACCTGCATCGCCGTTCAATGATGGTTGCTACATATTCTTACAGTTGCTTGTACAAATTTCAAACAGGCTGACAATCCAAAATTGCTTGCGCTTCGGAATAGAAAATTCAAAAACACCGATCGCCGACTTGTTGAGGGTCGGTGATCGGTGTTTTGTGCCTTATGGGAAATTTTCAATTGTCAACTTATAAAGTAGGTCTTTGCGCTGTCTGAGTAGGCGATCAGTGCCTTGCACAGCTCCAGAAGATCACCCTTCTTGTTGTTGCCGTAGGTATCGGCGCTGTACTGAAGGGTTGCGGATACGGGAGTTTCCCCGCAGAAGATCTGCACGGAGACCACTTCACGCAGTTCGGAAGCCAGAAGGGCATCCAGCGTGAAGGCGTAGAGGAGGCCGTTACCGCTGTAATCATAAGGATCGGTGAGGGTCAGGTTCATTTCTTCTCCGAATACATCCTTGTAGCTGACCTTCAGGGTCAGATCCGCAAGATCACCGTTGAAGCCGGCAGGATTAAAGATGAACTTCAGGCAAACCTTGCTGTCTAGATCCAAGCCTTTTCCTGCCCATGCAATGGGAGCGTTGGGAAGATCGTTCAGCACCTTGTTGGTGTTGCCGAAGGTGGCGGCCTCGATGTCGGACAGATATGCCATATGTGCTTCCGTCATCTTGGAATCTGCAAGATCAGAGGTGCGGTAGCCCTTGAAGATCTGGGCCTTTGCGCCGTAGCGGAGTAGGTCTGCACAAAGAGTCTTCAAAGTATCGGAAGCGCCGGTCTTATTTAGCTGAGAGTAGGCATAATCTGCGATCTTATACACATCTGCATTGGAATAATAGGGTTGTCCGTTCTTAGTGCCATAGAAAACAGAGGTGATGGTATCATTCATCTGCACAGCAGTCATACCGCTGAGCGTGAAGTAGTAATAATAACCGCTGTCTACGGGATCGATGCGAACGGTGGTCGTACCCTTGTACTCCTCGCCCTCGTAGATCTCAATGACGCTTTCCATATAAACCGTACTCATGTCAAAGCCTGCCAGCAATGTCTTAGCCACGCCAAAGTTAATGGAAATATCACTTGCCAAATTCAAGCTGTGACCGATCTTAATGGAAGGATCAAGAACCGCTTCCTTCTCCTCCACTTCTCCGCAGATACAAGAACCATCCACGAAGGTATGTTCTTGGATCTCTTCGAATTCACAGATCTCACAGCCCCGCTTGTGAGTCTGTCCATCGATCTT
>JAZMZW010000101.1:0-5899 GCA_045586205.1 Faecousia sp.
TTTTAAACGGTAGAATGTTCAAATTTTCAGTTCCTACACTGGGAGACCACAGGTCTCCCCTACGAACAGATGGGGTAAGTTGTGCAAAAAGCAGAGCGATAAACGGGAATTTGTCAAACAGATGCTGTTTTTAACGTTTGCTTCTTGATTTGTGAAAGTTCTCCATATTTCCCCTGTGGTGACGAAATGTTTTGGATAAATCAAAAAGACCCGAACTGTCTTTGCTGACGGTTCGGGTCTTGGATTTTGGGATCAGTTCTTTCTCCATGTGGAGGGACGGAGGAGAAGGAGAATGGGGAAGATCTCCAGTCGCCCACAGAGCATATCAAAAATCAGGACGATTTTGGATAGGGGAGAGAAGACGGAGAAGCTACCCAAAGGACCAATCAATGCGCTTGTGCCGGGACCGATATTGTTCAGGGTGGCAAAAATAGCGGTGACTGTGGTTTCCGTTCCCAGATTGTCCATGGATACAACCATAACAGACAGAAGCAACAGGGCAAAATAGGCTGTCAGGAAAGCACCGGTACCTTGAATGGCATTTTTTTCTACGCGTTTTTTGTCCATGGTCATGATCTCCACTGCGTGAGGGTGGAGCATCCGTCGTACCTCGGCTCGCAGGGACTTGAAGAGGATCAGTATACGGCTGACCTTCATACCGCCTCCGGTAGAGCCGGCGCAGGCACCGATGACCATAAGCACTACCAAAATAGTACGGGAGAATTCCGGCCATTGGGAGAAGTCCACAGTGCCAAAGCCTGTAGTGGTAATAATGGAGCCTACGGAGAAGGACGCATGGTGAATGGCTTCTCCCACAGTGGAGAAGTAGCCACCTGTCAGCACCAGATTCAGTGTGATCAGGGTAATGGCGGAGAGGATCACGGCGATATAGCACTTCAGCTCGGAATTCTGCCAAGCCAAACGGTACTTCCTGCAAAGCAGGAAGAAGTAAATGGAGAAGTTTACACCGAACAGGATCATGAACACGGTGGTCACGGCCTGTTCGTAAACAGAGTAGCTTGCCAATCCGTCACAGCGGACGGCAAAACCGCCGGTGCCTGCTGTGCCGAAGCTGAGACAGAAGCTGTCAAACCAAGAGATTTCGCCCCAACCGCAGAGATTACCCAAGCGATACATCAGGAACAAAAGGGCAGTCAGTGCGATATACAGTCCGTAGGTAATGGCGGCGGAGGTGCGCATTTTGGGAACCATCTTACTGACAGAGGGACCGGGGGATTCTGCACGCAGGAGGTAGATGCTTTCTCCGGACAGGGGAACTATCGCCAACATAAAGACCAATACACCCATACCGCCGATCCAGTGGGTGAGACTTCTCCAGAACAGCAAACCGTGGGGCAGAGCTTCCACATTGGTCAGGATACTTGCACCTGTGGTGGTGAAGCCGGAAACGGTTTCAAAAATTGCGTCCAAATATACAGGGATAGATCTGTTTAGGTAGAAGGGCAGTGCGCCCACAAGAGAAATCAATACCCATGCCAGGGAGACCATAACAAAGCCTTCACGTGCGTGCATGAGTCTGCGCTCCCGCCGGGGATACAGGAGGCTCATGACGGTGCCTAAGAGAAGACACAGCACCACCGTTTGGAACAGTGCTATAAAGTCTCCCTCGCCGTAGATCAGGGCTACCACACAGGGCGTGAGTAACAGTGCCGCCAGAAGTAACAGCACCATGCCCAGAAGGGATAGGATCATTCTGTAATTCATGCCTTTGTTCTCCGTTTGTCCAGAATGTCGTCCAGATCGTTGAGACCTGTGACGGTGGTAACTACCACGACCATGTCGCCGGGTTCAATGGTGTCACGACCGCCGGGGGTCAGGATCTGTCCGTCACGGTTGATGGCACCGATCAGGAGATTGGGCAGGAGCTTTAGCTCCATCAGGGGCTTTCCGCAGACGGCGGAGGAGGCGGTAGCACGGAATTCCAGTGCTTCTACCTTACCGCCGATGATTTTGTACAGAGTTTCTACATTAGAACCGAAGGAATTTTGCAACGCTCTGGCAAAACGGACGGTAATGTCCGATGCAATGTATCTGGGATAGAATACACTGCCCAGCTCCATGGAGTCAATGACCTGAGAGAAGCCGAAGCGGTTGACCTTGGTGATGATCTTGGCCTTGGAAACGGTCTGGGCATAGAGGGAAATGAGAATGTTTTCTTCGTCAACGCCGGTAAGGGTGGCAACGGCATCCATGTAGGAAATACCTTCTTCCAGAAGCAGAGGCTCGCTGGTGCCGTCACCGTGGATGATGGTGGCCTTGGGCAGACGTTCGGACAGATGCTCGCAGACACTGAGGTTGGACTCAATGATCTTGACCTGAATGCCAAGCTCCAGAAGCTGTTCTGCCAGATAGAAGGCGATCATACCGCCACCGATGAGCATGACTCTGCGAACGGGATTGACGGGAATGCCGATCTTGTGGAGGAACTTCTGTGCCACACCGGGCTCGGCAATGAAGCTGATCCGATCTCCGCCCTGCAAGCGGAAAGCGCCGGTGGGAATGTGAACCTGGTCCTCTCCACGCTCAACGGCGCAGATCAGCACACCGCTGTAGTGCTTGCCCAGATCCATGAGGGACATGCCGTTCAGGGGGGACTTGGCAGGCAGGGAGGTTTCGTGCAGCTCTACACGACCCTTGGAAAAGGTTTCAATTTTGGTGGAGGCAGGTGTACGCAGGAGACGGGCAATTTCTGTTGCGCAGGACAGCTCCGGATTCAGGAGCATACGCAGGTTGATATCGTCCTTCACCAGTCGCACGGAGGAGATGTACTCCGGATTGCGGATACGGGCAATGGTGTTTTTTGCTCCAAGCTTTGTGGCAATGAGACAGGCGGTGAGGTTCTGTTCATCTGTTGCCATGGTGGAGATCACCAGATCCGCTTCGGGAACTTTGGCATCCAACTGGGCATCGATGTGCAGACCATCACCGGTGGTGACCATAAGATCCAAGGTGGCCAGCCGTTCCGCTGCTTCGTCATTGCGATCCAGAACGGTTACTTCATGCTTTTCCTTGATCAGTTGTTCGGCAAGGGTAATGCCTACCTTGCCTGAGCCGATGATGACAATTTTCATAAGGACATCCTCCGACTATTCGAACAGGTCTTTTCTGACAACGGGAAGTAGGCGCTTTCCAACAGTGGCACAAATTACCAGCTTGCCGAAATCCAGGAGCAGGAACACCAGGCAGGATGCGGTAAGGGCAATGGCGAAGGTAATGGGCTCGCCGTCCAGATTGGCCTTAAAGTAAAAACGCTCGATCAAATAGAAATAAGGAGTGCCGATTACATATACCGACAGCAAACCGATGGTGCTGGTGATCCAGATGCTCCAATTGGTGCGTTCGGTCAGGTAGCCTGTCAGGAAGGCGCAGAGGATCAGACCCAGCAAACAGCCGAAGAAGGGCTGGAATACATAGCTGATGCCACCGCCGTATACAAAGATGGGAACACCCACCAGACCCAACAGCACATACAGTGCCTGAGACGCCGCACCCCACATAGGGCCAAGGAGGATCCCTGCCAGACAGGCGAACATGGTCTGCAAAGAGGCCTCACCGATCCGCAGGAGAGAGCCGGCGGCGGTCAAAGTGGTGAACAAAGCGGTCATGAGTAACTTTTGTATGAGAGCTTTCTTTGTCATAATAATTCCTTCCTAAAAAAGCGTTTACATTTTGCGCAAATTGAGATACAATTATTATACTCTAAAATCAGGAAAAAGCAATACCCAGTACGAAAGGAGAGGGGAAATATGGAGAAATGGACAGTATTGTACTATCCCCAAGTGGACTCTACCAACAATGTTCTCAAGGAAATGGAAGATCCCCAACACGGCACAGTGGTACACAGCACCCTCCAGACCGCAGGTCGGGGTCGCTTGGGCAGACGCTTCAGTTCTCAAAAAGGGGGGCTGTACCTCTCCGTATATTTGAAACGGGAGGAGGCCTTGGAGCAACTCCTGCACCTGACTCCTATGGTGGCAGTTGCCGCAAGACGGGCAATTTCAGAGGTCTGCGGACTTGAAGTCCAAATCAAATGGATCAACGATCTGGTGAAGGACGGGAAGAAGCTCTGCGGTATCCTTGTGGAGATCGCACCTCAAGGGGGCGTGATCATAGGCATCGGTATCAACTGTAATACCAAGGATTTCCCGGAAGAACTCAGGGATATTGCCGGCTCTCTGTGTGACTTCTGCCCCAAGGTGGAGGAGAAAGCCCTTCTGGAAGCTCTGATTCGCAATTTGCGGGAAATGGATGAGGTCTTATTTACCCAAAAAGCCCAATGGATGGAGGAATATGCCACCCATTGCGTGACCCTTGGCAAAGAGGTTTGGCTGCTTCGGGGAGAGACTCGCCGTCAAGCCTACGCCCTTGGGATCGATGAAAACGGCGCCCTCCTGGTCCGCCTTCCGGACGGTACGGAAGAAACCGTCTCCTCCGGAGAAGCCGGCGTACGGGGAATGTGCGGGTATAGCGAATGATCCCAAGTTGACAGTTGAGAGTGGACAGCTTTTTGTAATGGCCAATGAATGTAGCGACTGCGTCCATGTGATTTAGAAGCAGGAGCTTCCAAGTCTGTGGCTTCCTCTGATGAGGAAGCTGTCGCGGAGCGACTGAAGGAGAGAAAAAGCCGAAGGTTTGCATGAGTTATGGGAAATTCGTACAGACCCTCGGTTTTTGTATAGGTGATCCTGCACGGAGGAGTTCTTTGATATATGGCAAAATGTAAAATAAATAAATTCTTATGTAAAATATACTTGACATCCTGCAAGATATATGATAGGATGTAGCTACAAGGAGGTGCGTGATGAAAAACAAGAGATTAAAAATCGCCCGCATCGAGATGGATATGTCTCAGGAAGACCTTGCCAAAGCTGTGGGGGTCACGCGACAGACCATCGGCGCTATTGAAAACGGAAGCTACAATCCCACCCTGCGCCTGTGCATCGACATCTGCAAGGTTACCGGAAAAACCTTGAACGACTTATTTTGGGAGGAGAACGACCAATGAAACACACACAAAACAAATCTGTCCCCGTTATGGACGAGAGACAAACGGAAATTACGCAGAAGGCAATTGTATTCGGATTTTTCTTCCTGATTCTCTGCCTGCTGATCGCAACCATTCACCGTATTGTCACCACCGGGGATGCCGGCTGGGAGTTGTTTTCCATCATCGGAGCTTCCGCTGTGACCCTTTTGGCCCGTCGCTTGCTGGGGGATGTGGAACAGCCCAAAGATCTCATGAATCGCCCCTTGCCCACAGGCAACAGCAAGGCAGACCGCCTGTGCAGATGCAAGACTTATGCTCTGGGGAGCCTGATTTTCGGTACGACTTTCGGTGTCATGGATCTCCTCGTGATCAAATTCGGCACCGCCGGCACAGAGGAGCTTGCTCTGACGGAATACCTTTTCCCCCAACTGAGCTCCGGCATGACTCTGGTAGTGACTGCCCTCATCGCCTTCGCAGGCGCTTTCCTGATCTCCTTTATCTTTGAGTATCTGGTAGGCGAATATTTCAAAGTCCGTCGTTACAACAATCTCATGGCCCAACTGGACGCCGAAGAAGAGGAAGAATAAAAGGAAGTCTTGTGCAATGGACAATGATTTTCGGAATTGAAAATTGAGAATTAACGGATCAACCAATTCCGATTGGCCTGTCTGAGTGATGAGTGGTAAGCAAGTTGATAGTTGGAAGTGGACAGTTACCAAAAATGGCAATTGAAACCGAATTACGAATCGGCAAATTTCAGTTTATCGCTCTGATGATTTGACACTTTGTGTCATGAATTGATGCGGGGCATCATGATTTCTCGCTACGCTCCATGATTTGAATTGCCAAAAAACAATGTGCCGTAAGGCACAAATCATGCCGTAAGGCAAA
>JAZMZW010000102.1:0-12425 GCA_045586205.1 Faecousia sp.
CGATCTCGGCAGTATTGCTTTCGGGGAAATATTCGTAGACTGCATTATTAGAGGTGAAGAAGAGCCGTTCACCGTCTGTTGCCAAACGGTTGTACACACCCATCCAGTACCAAGTGCCGGGAATGGAGTACAGCTCCTTGACCACGCCGTCATTCCATGTACACAGCTTCTGGGAGCTGTTAATAAAATAAATGTTGCCGTTCAGGTAGCAGAAGGAAGTCTCCACATCTCTCCAGAAGGCATCGTCATAGGTAGTGTTCTGGGGATTTGCAGTAAGGTCATCCGCATCGTGATTGTTAGCCTTCAGAACATCGGTAGATACCATGAAATTCGTGTGACGCACATAGCCGCTACGGTCATTGATGGGATCGTCAAAGGTCACATCCAGATGGTATTCCAGTCCGTCGATCTCAATGATGTTCCATGCATGGTTAAGAGTCCCGGATCTGACCAGACCGCAGGGAATGCCAAACTGTGCCATAAAATAGGCAAAGGTCTCTGCATAAGCCTGGCATACAGCCGTCCCGTTGACCAACAGACCGTAGGCGGTATACATATCATCTCCTGTTGCAAAGGGCACATCATACTCATAGTTTGCCGCCAGATAGTCGTGGACCAGCAGTGCAAGCTCCAGATCCGTCAGGCTCTCATCTCTCTGGAACAGACAGAGGATCTCCTGTGCTGCCGCTATAAAGGCATCATACTTTTTCATAGAGACCTCATAGCCGTCATCATAAGTACCGAACATTTGATACAAAAGTCCGGTTCCTGTGTAGCTATAGGACATTCCGCCAATGAAGAACAGTTCGGGATTACAGTAGATCATGGAGCTCAGACCCTCTACTGCTTCTTCGGTATTGGGAATTTTATACTTGTACAGCTCCCATGCGGAGTTGTTCAGCATTGCCGCATAGCCCTCAGTTTTCAGCGTATTGAGCGTTTCTGCGGAAACACCGATCATCTCCATAAGCTGTTCATCGGTATAATAGGCAAAGCTGGTACGGGAACGCTTGAGACTTCTGGTTCTCAGACCTGCACCTTGTACCACAGTCCCACAGAGGGAGAGGCTCAGTGCAAGGATCAGGAACAGGGACAGGATCCTACGAAACTTCATAATATACCTCCTTCAATTACTGCAAACCACAGCTGTCTCACTGCAAGCAGGGGCTGTGGTGTTCTTTTCCGAGAGGGGCTTTCCCCTCCTGTTTTCATTATATCATAGTGCAGAGGAAATGCAAGGGAATTTCCCCATTTCTTTTTGCAAAATGCACAAATCGGCATTTCCCACAATTCCCACTTCTCAGCACTTTTGGCATTTCCCTCTTTCTTAAGACTGTTTTGACACTTTCCACAAAAATGTAAAAATTTACACTGTTTCCCCAACCGACAGCCCCCACCAAATCGGTGCTCTGTCCCTATTTTGCAAGCTACGGATCTCCCATTTCAAACGCCCTATGTAAATTATCAAATTCCGATTTGTCGTGCTTTCAGCACGATAATGAATTGCCCTGCCGGGCATGAATTGGCTACGCCATGATTTGTGCCTTACGGCACATTGTTTTTTGGCAATTCAAATCATGGAGCGTAGCGAGAAATCATGATGCCCCGCATCAATTCATGACACAACGTGTCAAATCATCAGTGCGATAAACTGATATTTTACCGTAAACGAACACGCCAAGACGCTACATGAAGGATAGCTTTCAGGACGGGAGACCCGTCCCCTATGAAAACATCGATCACCGGCCTGTTGAGGGACGGTGATCGATGCGTTGAAATTTTATCAATTGTCAGTTTATGCGGTAACTATCCACTGTCAACTGCCAACTTGAATATCACTGTCCGTTTCCGACAACTGCCCACTGTCAACTCACAAAGTATGCTTTTGCGCTGTCGGAGTAGGCCATGAGGGCCTTGCACAGTTCCAGCAGGGCACCGGTTTTGTTGTTGCCGTAGGTGTCTGCGCTGTATTGGAGGGTGGGAGAAACCGGGATTTCTCCCTCGCAGATCCGGACGGAAACCACCTCTCGCAGTTCGGCAGCCAGCAGGGCATCCATCGTGAAGGAGCAGAGGTTCCGACTTGCGTCATAGACCTGCGCCCCTGTGAGGCTCAGGCTCATGGGATCTCCGTAGAGATCCTTATAGCTGACCTGCAGGCTCAGGTCTGCAGGATCACCCTCATACTTGCTGAGATCAAAGATGAACTTCAGACAAACCTTGCTGTCCAGATCCAGTGCCTTACCTGCCCAAGTGACCGTTGCTCCCTGCAGATCATCCAAGACTCTGTTGGTGTTGCCGAAGGTCACTGCCTCTTCATCGGACAAATACAGCACATGCTCCGGAGTCATGTCCCCATCTGCAAGGTCATAGATGCGATAGCCCTTGAAGATCTGTGCCTTGGCACCATAGCGCAGAAGGTCTGCACACAGGGTCTTCAGTGCATCCGTAGCGCCTGCCTTATTCAGCTGAGAATAGGCGTAGTCACAGATGCTGTAGCGGTCTATGGGAGAGTAATAGGGCTGTCCGTCCTTGGTGCCGTAGAGCACGGAGGAGATGGTATCCTTCATCTGCACGGCAGTGAGACCCGTCAGAGTGAAGTAGTAGTAATTGCCCTTGTCCACTGGCGCAAGACGCACAGTGTCGGTGCCTACGAAGTTTTCTCCCTCGTAGAGCTCCAAGGTGCTCTCCACATAGACGGTGCTCATGTCGTAGCCTTCCAAGAGGGACTTGGAGACCGCCAGATTGACGGAAATATCACTTGCCAAATTCAAGCTGTGTCCCAGCTTCAGGCTTTCGTCCAACACGGGCTCTTTGGCTTCTTCCTCACCGCAGATGCAGATGCCGTTCATATAGCTGTGGGCTTCCTGCCACTGTGCCTCACAACGGGCACAAATCACCGTGTGCTCCTGTGCAGAACAGCTCTGATAGCTGAGCTCATGGAAGCACTGCTTTCCGCTTTCCCATGCAAGGATGGGATACCCACGGTTCAGACCTGCGGTGTCCGTATCGTAAAGCTCACCCAGTACGGGGGCGTAGCCGCGCAGAGTGGCAAAGGAGATCAGTGCCGCTCCATCCAGTACCGTGGCTCCTCCGTTACGCAGGAGGTAGACAGAAGCACTGCTGTAGCTGTTGCGGATGGTGTTCCCCTCTGCAGAGGTGTTGACACTGCCCAGAAGGCCGTTGAAGCTACCGACATTGTAGGAATTTTCAATGACGCAGTTCTTGGCACCGCTTCCGTAGTAGCCTACGAAGCCACCGACATTGTTGCCTCTGGCTCTGGCAGATGCCCAAGTGACGGTATAACAGCTATCGATGGTACAGTTGGCACCGCCAACCATGCCTACCAGACCGCCGACAATGGTGTCTGCGTACACATAGGCCTTGCTGTAGCAGGCACGGAGGGTGCACTTGTTGCCCAGAATACCTACCAAGCCGCCTGCCTTGTTCATGCCCACGACCACACCGCTTTCGATGCCCAGATTTTCCACAGTGCCTCCCTTGATCTGACCGAAGAGGCCTACTGCGCCGTATTCGGAATCTGCAACCACCAGATTGCGGATCACATGACCCCGTCCGTCCAGCTTGCCGTTGAAGGAGGAAGTGCCGATCTCATCCACACCGCCGATGGGCATCCATGCTCGACCTTCCAGATCAATGTCCGTGTTGAGGGCAAAGGACTTCCCTGCAAAGGTATTGCCCTTCCGCACCAGATAGGACAGGAGGCGCAGGTCTTCCTCTCCGTTGATCTGATAGATGCCGTCCTTTTGGCTCAGTTCCGTGGCACAGTTGCCGTTTTCCCATGCCAGAACGGGATATGCCCAGTTCTTTGCCTGATAGTCTTCGGCAAAGGACGTTCCCAAGGTGGGAGCAATTTCACGGAGCTCTGCGGCGGTAAGAGCCTTGCTGTTTTTCAGGCTTGCCACATTTTGGGTGCCAAAAAGCCCCACTGCGTTGTGAGTATAGGAATTTTCCACAAGGATCCCCGTGGCATTGGCATTGCATACACCCAAGATACCACTGCTTCCCTGTCCCAGATTGTAGCAATTGCGGATGGTGGAGGCACTTGCATCGCTGGCAAGGTAGCCGCCGATGCCACCCACACTGCTTGTGGCGGTGATCCAAGCGGTATTGTAGCAGTTTTCGATGACATTTCCGCTTGCACCGCCCATGCCGAAGATACCGCCGGCAATGGTGGTGGCGGAAACATTGGCGCGATTGTAGCAGTTTCGGATCTCCGTACTGCGGATGGAGCCTACCAGTGCGGCAACCTTCTGGGAGCCGAAAATCACACCGCTTTCGATGCCCACATTGCTCACACTGCCTCCCCGCATGAAGCCGAAGAGACCCACAAAGTTATTGCCGGAGCTTACATTCAGGGAAGAGATCTTGTGACCCTTGCCGTCAAAGTTGCCGTTGAATTCCGGTCTTGCGGAGCTGTCTGTGGGACTGTTGCCACCGATGGGCACCCACTCCCTACCCTGCAGATCCAGATCGGCGCAGAGCTCCACAGTCTTTCCGGAGAAGGTCTGTCCCTGCACATTGACCATGTAGGACAGAGCATACAGATCCTGCACCTCATAAATGCGGTATACACCGTCTGCCTCCGGCTCCGGAAGGATAAGCTCCTGTCCCCGATAGGTACGGCGGTTGAGAACGGCATAGCCACCGTTCTTATTTCTCACATCGTCATCCCGGAAGGCAGAGCCCAGCTTGCTTGCCGCCACCTTCAGATCCGCTTCCACCAAGGTGGAGCAGCTGGAGAGGGTGCGTCCCGTGGAGGTATAGACAAAGGCAAAGCCCTTGGGAGAATAGGTATTCTTGAACACCAGTCCCGTAGCACCGCTGTTGATGACACCTGCCACGGAGGCTACGGTGCTACCGCTGACGGTACCGTTGTGGTAGCAGTTGGTAATGGTACTGCCGGAAGCGGCACTGGCATAATAGCCCACGATGCCTGCCCCCGTATCTCCGGCGGTAATATTGGCATTGTTAAAGCAGTTTTCAATATGGCTGACCCCGGACATACCCGCAATGCCACCGACGAAGGTGCTGCCGGTAACAGTGGCACGGTTGTAGCAGTTGCTGACCGTACCGCCGACCCAGCCGATGAGACCACCGACCTTCACACCGCCCTTGACACTGCCGGACTGGATGCCGAAGTTCTTCACACTTCCCTGTGCCACACCGAAGAAGCCCACAAAGTCATTGCCCGTGGTCACAGACAGGTTGCGTACACAGTAGCCCTGTCCGTCAAAGCTGCCCTTGAAGCGGTTTGCGGAGGTGTTGTCCGTGGAGTTTCCGCCGATGGGGATCCACTCACGGGAGTCCAGATCCACATCCTTGTCCAAGTATACGGTCTTGCCGGCGTAGGTATCACCGGTATTGACCGTATGGGCAAAGAGGCGGAGCTCTGCGGCGGTGCTCAAGTGCAGATCCTCCGGAAGGACAGTTTCGCACTGCCAAGTAAAGACGGGATAGCCGTCATTTTCCCATTCGCAGTCTGCAATAAAAGCACTGCCCAAGGAAAGAGCCGCAGAGATCATCCGTGCGGAAGACAGCTTGGCGCTTCCGCTGTAGCTTTCCACAGAGCTGAGGTTTGCCACGGTGGAGTCCTTCAGATCTGTGGTGGAGAAGCAGTTCTTCACCTTGATGGCGGTGGGATACATGGAGCTGTCTCCCGTATTGTAGTAGCCGATCATACCGCAGTAGCCGCCGCTGTCCTTGAGGTTGCCCACATGGTAGCTGTTGGAGACCGCCAGATCTGTTTTGCTGGATACATAGCCCACCAGACCGCCACAGATATTTCCGCTTGTGCGGATGTTGGCATGGTTGTAGCTGCCGGATATGACGGAGGTACCGCCTACCTGACCGATGAGACCGCCTACATGACCGCCGTTTGCGATCACATTGGCGCGGTTGAAGCAGTTTTGAATGGTGGTATTGCCGGCGATACCTGTAAGGGCGCCGCTCTTTTCCCCACCGAAAACCACACCGTTCTCAATACCGAAGTTGCAAATGGTGGCCTTGTCCGTTCTGCCGAAGAAGCCCGTGGAGGCACTGCCCGGCCTGTAAATACACAGGTTGCGGACCACATGGTTCCCACCGTCAAAGGTTCCACGGAAGTAATTGGTGCCGTTGACACCGCCGATGGGAAGGAAGCTGTGACCCTGCAGGTCAATGTCCGACAGAAGCTTCACGGTCTTGCCTTGGAAATCCGTACCGTTGTTGACCATGTCCGCAAAGAGCATGAGCTCATCTGCGTTGTGGATCTCATAGATGCCCTGCTCGTTGGGAAGAAGCCGAGTGTCGGGAGCGTAGCTGTGGAGAAGCTGAGGGATGGTCGCCAAGGTTGCGGTGGGCAGAGCCTTGTTGCCGTCCCCTTCCTCCAGCAGAGGAGTGAACACCACGGAGATATTGACGGATTTTATGTTTTTCAGGCAAATGGCAAGCTTTCTCCAGCCCTCACGGGAATTCTGTCCGGAGGGGTTGGGAGAGGTAGACAGAGGCTGGGCATTCATGGCCGTAAAGGTGGCATTGGAGGGCTCTGCGATCTGTACCAGAAGTTGCTTGCCGTCGGAGGTCAGGACAGCAGACTTCTTGTCTGCGGAAATGCTGATCTCCGCCCTGGTATGAGCGAACCAATACAGGGTGGAAGCACTGCTGCAGGTGATCTCATCCCGTACCAGCACACGACTGCGGTTGTCAAACAAAGCCAACGCTCTCTTGGCAGAGGTGGCAGTGTAGCTGTCATAGGCATCCAGCATATTTACGGAGGCATAGCCACCGTCATAGGTACTGCCGTAGCCTGTGATCTGCGCTTTCGCACGGGAGTCCTGACCGCCCTTGGTCTGGGGATTGAGGACATAGACATTCTGTCCCTCCGCACGCTTGCGATAATAAGTCCAACGACCGATGTCCTCATCGTAGCCGTTGTTATAGGTACCGTAGCCCGGGAGGTTGTAGCTTTCCGAGCCCATATCTTCAATAAAGCGGACACCCATTGCCTCCATGACAAAGGTGCCGATATCCATATCCGAGTGACCGGTGCTGTTATAACCGGACTTAATGGCGGCATAGATCTGTCGGGCATCTCCCGCAGGACTGCGGAAGGAGGCCACGCTTTCGTAAGCATCACTGTACATGAGATAGTCCAGCTGAATATCTTCCTCTGTCATATCCCCCACCAGCTCCGGATCGTACCACACAAGACCCAGAACATCCACAGCCTGAATGCCTGTGTACTGCCGTTCTCTCTGGTAGACGGAAAGCTCCGGCATATTGTAGCGTCCCGCATACCAGTGGAGGGCGGCGCTGTCCTGTAAGGCACCGCTACCGTCACCGAAGTTAAAGGCGCTCACATTGCCGTTGACTGCCAGAAGGTATTTGCCGGACTCCTTGATGCCTTCCAGATCCGAAAGGCCGAAATCCGTACCCAGCACCGTGGCAAGGGTATCCAGAAACAGTGCCATGAATTCCGAAGCCACGCAGAAATATCCGGGACCTTCGGGATAGGCTCCCAAGGGAGTCAGAACCCCCAGAGCCTTCTGGATATTGGTCACCGCACCGGCAAAGAACTTCGCACAGGCGGAGGGATAGCTTTCAAAAATAGCGGCAGCGGCAATGGCAATGCCACCGTGACACCAGGGGTTCCAGTTGGAGGTGGTGGTTTGGAAGTCTCTGCCACTATAGGTCTGCAGAGCATAGTTATATAGGGCAGAGCAGACGGTGTTCCGCTGTGCGGAGGTCATTTCGTGATACAGCCAGTCATAGCCCAAACCCACACCGTATGCCATCTGTGCCGTATCCAGATAGTGAGAGGGATGCCAGTCACTGAAGGCGGAAACCGCCAGCATTTCCTTAATGGCTCTCTGGGCAAAACGGGCTTCACCGCTGATGTGGTATGCCATTGCCATCCAGACGATCCGCTGTCCCGCAGTTCTGGATACTGCCAGAAGACGGACGCCGTCGGGGATCTCATACTTGACCACAGGCTCGGAAAGCTGGGTCAGGCAGTAGTCATAAATACGCTCGTAAAGAATGCGCATATAGGGATCCGTACGCACCTGCTCCCGGATCCGGGCAAAATCCTCGGTATTTGCCAGAATTCTGGGGTGCTGTCCGTAAGAACGGGCATTGAACAGTGCCGTCACATTGGCCTCTGTGGTAGAGGGAGCGGCCTGTGCCTTTGTCAGTATGCCGGCAGGCAGGAAGCCTAAGAGGAGACTCAGTGCTAGAAGCAGACTTAAGATCTTTCGTTTCATCCGATGTTCCTCCTTGATTGGAAATGGTATATGTACAGAGTATCACTGTAACAGTCTTTCGTCAAGAGAAAATCCTTTCATTTTCCGACAAAACACAAAATCCTCTCCCGTAAGCGTTTACACCCAAGGGAGAGGCAAAGCTTATTCTGTTCCAAAGTACCAAGGCTCCAAAGAAACAGGCAAAGGGCTGTCAATGTCCAAGGTGTTTTCCGTAACGATGCAGTCCACGGCATGGAGCTTCACCCCGGCTTCCGAGGCTTCCCGTAAAGCCTGCCCGAATTCCGGATGGGTGCGGTCATTGGGTCGCAGGTAGGAAATGCCCTTCATTTTCACCACGAAGAGCAGACCTGCCCCATAGCCTGCCTTTACGCAGTCTATGAGCTCCCGAATGTGCTTGACCCCCCGTTCCGTGGGAGCATCGGGGAACATGGCGATCCCCTCCTGTTCCAAGGTCACACCCTTGACCTCCAGAAAGCTTTTCCTGTCCCCTTGGGTAATGCAGAAATCAAAACGGGAGCCACCGTACTGCACCTCCGGGCGAATCCCTGCCTCCGGCAGGAGCTTGGCAAGCCACTCCCCTACCACCTTATTGGGGGCTTGGGAGTCCATGTTAATGAGCCGTTGCCCCTTTTCTACGGCGATCAGGTCGTACTTGGTTTTTCTGCTCCCCTCCGGAGCGCAATAGAGATATACGGTGCAACCGGGAATCAGCAATTCCTTGCACCGCCCTGTATTTTTCACATGGGCGATCTCCTCTGTCCCGTTTACCAGCACATGGGCAATAAAGCGATTGGGTCGGGATACAAAGATCCCCGGGATCACCTTGCTGTAGATCATAGTCTGTCTCCTTTCTCTCCTCCCCGGAAGCCTTGTAGCAATGTATTATACCATGTGCCACGAAAAAAGCAAGGGGGGACTTCCCACTTTTCTTTCCAAATCTTTTACCGGATCTTTCGGATCCTGTCTTTTCCCGAAGGCAAAGGCAGGATCCCCCATTCCGGACTTGCCGGAATGAGAGACCCTGTCATATACGTTTAGGCAAGCATCAAGCTTACTCAAACATTTCCGCGGCTCTTTGGTTGATTCGGGAGGTTACATTCGCCTGATACTGCTCAATGGTAATCTCTCCGGCGATAAGTTTCTGGATTTCGTCCTTCAGGATGGTGCCTACACCGGGGACGCCGTAGTTGTCAAAGGGATGAGCTCCCTCCATAGCCTTGGCGAAGCCTGCCATAATGGGATCTTCGCTGAAATAAGGATCCTTGCAAGCAGATATAGCCGTGGGATAGAAGCTTACAATCTTGGTGTACAGAACCTGAGCTTCGGTGCTCAGAAGATAGTTCAGCAGAAGAGCTGTTTCCTCAGGATGTGCCGTAGTGGCGGGAACTGCCAAAACATCAGCGCCGGAATAGCAGGTTGCGTAGGTTTCCCCAACCAGAGGTGCAACCCCAAGCTTCATACTCCAGGGGCAATCTGTTTCACTGTCATTTTCAAGGATGCTCACTGCATAGTCGGTAGCCGCCAAGAACATGGCGCACTCCTCATTCAGGAACATCTGGAACAAATCAGTGCCCGACATCACTATGGCTCCGGGAGGAGTAACCCCTGCCTTGTAGAATGCCAGATAGTCCTCGATACCCTTCTTCCATGCGGCAGAATCCGTTCCGGCTTTCATGGTATAGGGATCGATGATCTTTGCGCCGTAGTTCCACACAAAGTTCAGATACTGCTCAGAGGTAGTTGCACGGGTGCCGTAGCCATAGACCTTTTTGCCGTTCCTGTCGCCGGTCACCTTCTTTGCCATTTCCAGCAGATCGGCATGGCTCATACCTTCGGTGGGATATTCTACCCCAAAGTAATCGAAAATTTCCTTGTTGTAGAGCAATGCGCGGTTGGAGGAATACAAAGGAATGGACATAAGCTTGCCATACATATCCTCATTCCGGGAGCCGTAATACTTGCTCTGCTCCTTCACCATTTCCGGAATGTCATTGAGAACCTTATTCGTAAGCAGAGAGTTCAGGGGCAGAAGCTCGCCCTCATTTGCCAGCTGGAAATCCAGGGGAGATCCCAGCACAAGAAGGTCGGCGCAGTCCCCGTCTGCCAGAGCAATCTGGATCTGTGTATGGGGATCTTCCGCCCATGGAATTGCCTCATACTCAACGGTGATCCAGGGGTACTGCAGCTCGAACTTGTCCAGAAGCAGTCTCATGGTAGTTTTTGCTGCTGTATAATCGCCGCCGGACTGCCAGAAACGGATGGTTACGGGCTCCCGTTCTCCATGCTCCAGACCGAAGCTCAGGCACATGACCTTCGCAGCCTGCGCACGGGTAGCGTTGCCCTGAGGTGCAAGGGTGTTGTTACCCACACCGTTAATGATGCCCTCGACGATTGCCCAATTCATGCCATCCACTGCCCAGGAGCTGACGCTCTTTCCGTCGGCATAATGGACAGTTGCGTTGTAGTAGGAACAGCTGGGATCTGCGGCATGCTTGATTCTCCAGAGCATGGTGACCATCTGCTCTCTGGTGATCTTCAGCTCGGGGCCAAAGGCATCCTTGGACATGCCGTTGATGACGCCGATGCTGTGCATGTAAATAACCGCATTTTTGTACCAGGAAGCACTCAGATCCTTGAAGGGATTGGAAAGACCTGCAACATCGGGACTGCCCAGCTGGCGGTACAGGATGGTTGCAAACTGTGCGCGGGTAATGTCGCTGTTGGGGGCAAAGGTGCCGTCACCCATGCCGTTTACCAAACCGTTCTCGGATGCGATCATGACATATTCGTAGAACCAGTCGTTTCGCGTCACATCGGAGAAGGAGGTGTAGCTCACAGCCTTTTCAGCCGCTCCGGTAACGGGGGACATGACAGCAAACAGACCGAAAATCATGGAAACTGCCACAATCAGGGAAATTGCTCTTTTCATGTTGTTCATCCTTTCAAAAATAACTTTATATGTTGTACAATGATTTTATATCATGTCACATATACATTTCCATTGTACTCCAATTCCAAACCTGTGTCAAGAGAAATCTCAATATATTCGACAAAGGAGTTTCCGTCTTCATAAAACATAAGCGTAAAACACAGGCAGAGTCAACCGATGTTTTACGCTTACGGTAATTTGTATGTAACACTCAAATATCTGCCGATGCTATAACCGACGCAATCTCAGCACAGTATCTCCAACAAACCTCTTGCAAGCTATGAGGGCATTGCGACATTTTGTCAATTCAATGTCCTATAAAGGAAGGTTACAATCTGACCGCGTGTACAGCTGTCATTGGGAGAGAATCTACCCTTGCCGGTACCGTTAGTGATACCCTTTTCTACAGCCCAAAGAACGGCACTGTAGTAATATGCTCTGCTATCTATATCATTAAACGGATTTCCCAATGTTGTGGGGGAAGGTTGCCTCTGAGCTCTCCAAAGGAATGTTGCTACCTGCCCGCGCGTACAAGTGTCATCGGGTGAAAATTTATTCTTACCTGTTCCGGTAGTAATCCCGTTTTCAACTGCCCAAAGCACCGCCTTGTAGTAATATGCGGATTTGGACACATCGCTGAAGGGACTGTCGGTCATGTGAGGCTCAGTGGATCCGTATGCTCTCCACAGGAAGGTCACAATTTGACCACGAGTACAATGGGCTTCCGGAGAGAACTTTGTTGCACTCATACCGTTGGTGATGTTCTCTTTCGCAGCCCAAAGAACCGGTGTATAGAAGTAATCTTTCTCTGTCACATCATCGAACGGGTTGGGGAAAGGTTCAGTCTCGGGATCCGTCGCTCCACAGCTCACACACGATCCATCGGAGTAGTTGTGCCCCTTTGCTTCAGTATAGCTATCCCTGTAGTTGTCTCCGCAGGAGCAGACATGCGTTGTGTAGCCCCGCTCCGTACAAGTAGGTGCCACCACAAACTTATTGTATGAATAGTTATGTCCAAGAGCCGCAATGACCGTCTGTGGGGAGATGACCAGACCGCAAACAGAGCAGCCCTTTCCTTCTGTCAGACCGTTTTGGGTACAATTGGGCTCAGTTGCGGGAAGGGTCACCACAGTGTGATCTCCCTTGGGCACAACCTCAGTCTTCTCCTTGCCACAGTAGATACATCTGTAGAGGCACAGACCATCTTCCTTACAGTTGGGCTCTTTGGTGTAAGT
>JAZMZW010000103.1:0-3525 GCA_045586205.1 Faecousia sp.
TCCAGCAGCTTGTGGAACATTTCGATGTCGGTGCAAACGGTAGCCTTCTTCTCTTCCTGCAGGCCAACGATTTCCACGGGGTCATTCTTCTTGATGGAGCCACGCTCAACACGACCGGTAGCAACGGTGCCACGACCGGAAATGGTGAATACGTCCTCAACGGGCATCAGGAAGGGCAGGTCAGCCTTACGATCGGGAGTGGGGATCCAAGAGTCAACATTGTCCATGAGTTCCTTGATGCAAGCAAACTCGGGAGCGTTAACGTCGTTGGACTCGGAAATCAGAGCGTTCAGAGCGGAACCACGAATGATGGGGGTGTCATCTCCGGGGAAGCCGTAGAAGTCCAGAGTCTCGCGGACTTCCATCTCAACCAGCTCGAGGAGCTCTTCGTCGTCAACCTGATCGCACTTGTTCAGGAAAACGAGAACGGAAGGAACGTTAACCTGACGAGCCAGCAGCAGGTGCTCCTTGGTCTGAGCCATGGGGCCGTCGGTAGCCGCGATAACCAGGATAGCGCCGTCCATCTGAGCAGCGCCGGTGATCATGTTCTTGATATAGTCAGCATGACCCGGGCAGTCGACATGGGCATAGTGACGAGCAGCGGTCTCATACTCAACGTGAGCGGTGTTGATTGTGATACCACGAGCCTTCTCTTCGGGAGCCTTGTCGATGTTAGCATAGTCGGTGAATGCTGCGCCGCCGCACATTGCCAGATACTTGGTGATAGCTGCGGTCAAGGTGGTCTTGCCATGGTCGATGTGACCAATGGTGCCGATGTTTACATGGGGCTTATTTCTTTCGAATTTCTGCTTTGCCATTGAAAAAATCCTCCTGTTTGATTTTAATGGTAAATAGTAGCATATGTTTGCTCACCTACTACTATACAACAAAAGTCGCATAATAGCAAGTATTTTTTTCATTAATAGCCGCGTTTTTCTACAAGTTCCTGTTGGATACTCTTGGGAAGCTCCACATAGTGGCTGGGTTCCATAGAATATTGGCCTCTGCCCTGTGTACGGCTTCTCAGATCTGTGGCATAGCCAAACATCTGAGACAGGGGTACATTGGCATCCACCTGAGTGGATCCGTTTCTGGGCTCCATGCCAAGAATATTACCACGACGGGCGGAAATATCGCCCATGACATCGCCGGTATACTCTTCGGGAACGATAACGCTGACCTTCATAATGGGTTCAAGAATAACGGGCTGTGCCTTACGGCAAGCATCTTTGAATGCCATGGAGCCGGCGATCTTGAATGCCATTTCAGAGGAGTCAACCTCATGATAAGATCCGTCATACAGAGTGACCTTCACATCCACAACGGGATAGCCGGCCAGAACACCTGCCTGCATAGCACCCTGAATACCCTGATCAACAGCAGGAATGTATTCCTTGGGAACGGTGCCGCCGGTGACTGCATTGACGAATTCGTAGCCCTTGCCGGACTCGTTGGGCTCGATACGGATCTTAACATGACCGTACTGACCCTTACCGCCGGACTGACGGGCGTACTTGGTGTCAACATCGGCTTTCCCGTGGATGGTTTCCTTATAGGCAACCTGAGGTGCGCCGACATTGGCCTCGACCTTAAACTCCCTCAGGAGACGGTCGACAATAATTTCCAGATGGAGCTCGCCCATACCAGCAATGATGGTCTGACCGGTCTCGGTATCTGTGTAGGTTTTGAATGTGGGATCTTCTTCTGCAAGCTTCATGAGGGCAATGCCCATCTTTTCCTGACCGGCCTTGGTCTTGGGCTCGATCGCCACGCGAATAACGGGCTCGGGGAACTCCATAGACTCAAGGATGATAGGATGCTTTTCATCACAGAAGGTATCACCTGTAGTGGTGTTCTTTATGCCTACCACAGCGGCGATATCGCCGGAGTAGACGCATTCCACATCCTCACGGTGGTTGGCATGCATGAGCAGAATTCTGCCCAGTCTTTCGCGACTACCCTTGGTAGAGTTGAGAACGGTAGTACCCTTCTCGACCTTACCGGAGTAAACACGGAAGAAACAAAGCTTGCCAACAAAGGGATCAGTTGCGATCTTGAATGCCAGAGCAGAAAAAGGTGCGGAATCATCCGCAGGACGGAAGTCCTCTTCGTCTGTCTTGGGGTTTATGCCGCCGATTCCCTTCTTATCCAAGGGAGAGGGCATAAACTCAACGATGGCATCCAAAAGCTCCTGCACACCCTTATTTCTGTAGGATGTGCCGCAAACAACGGGCATCATCTGCACTGCAATGGTAGCCTTGCGGATGGCGGTACGGATCTTTTCCTCGGGGATCTCTTCTCCCATGAGGTAGAGCTCCATGATCTCATCATCCTGATCAGAGACTGCATCGAGTAGCTTTTCGCGGTACTCTTCAGCCAGAGCCTGCATATCCGCGGGAATTTCTTCTACACTGACCTCTTTGCCAAGGTCGTCCTTGAAGATCAGTGCCTTCATTCCAATCAGATCTACAAGACCGCAGAAGTCCGCCTCAGCTCCGATTGGGAGCTGGATGGGCACAGCGTTGCACTTCAGCCGATCATGAATCATATTGAGAACATTATAGAAATTCGCGCCCATGATGTCCATCTTGTTAACGTATACCATGCGGGGAACATTGTACTTGTCAGCCTGACGCCAAACGGTCTCAGTCTGAGGCTCTACGCCGCCCTTTGCGCACAGTACGGTCACGGCACCGTCAAGGACACGAAGGCTTCGTTCGACTTCAACAGTGAAGTCCACGTGGCCCGGAGTGTCAATGATGTTGATGCGGCGATCCTTCCAGAAACAGGTGGTAGCGGCGGAGGTGATAGTAATACCACGCTCCTGCTCCTGCTCCATCCAGTCCATGGTAGCAGTACCTTCGTGGGTCTCACCTAACTTATAGGTACGACCGGTATAGAAAAGAATACGCTCCGTAGTGGTGGTCTTGCCGGCATCAATATGTGCCATGATACCGATATTTCTTGTATTCTCAAGAGAATATTGTCTCGGCATTGCGGTACTCCTTTTTGATTACCAACGGAAATGGGAGAATGCCTTGTTGGCTTCTGCCATCTTATGGGTATCCTCGCGTTTCTTAACAGATGCGCCGGTGTTGTTGCAAGCGTCCATAATTTCGCCTGCAAGACGTTCCTTCATGGTCTTCTCGCTGCGCTTACGGGAATAAGCAGTGATCCAACGCAGACCAAGAGTCTGACGACGCTCGGGGCGGACTTCCAGGGGAACCTGGTAGGTTGCACCACCGACACGGCGGGACTTAATTTCCAGGGAAGGCATGATGTTTTCCATAGCCTGCTGGAAAGCTTCAAGACCGTTCTTGCCGGTCTTTTCTTCAACGATTTCAAATGCACCGTAGACGACGCGCTGGGCTACACCCTTCTTGCCGTCCAGCATAATGCTGTTTACGAGCTTAGTTACCAGAGTAGATTTGTAGATAGGATCCGGAAGAACCTCTCTCTTGGGAACATTACCTCTTCTGGGCACTTCGCTTCCCTCCTTCATATAATGATTTCATAGGTACTTCG
>JAZMZW010000104.1:0-19653 GCA_045586205.1 Faecousia sp.
GCGTGTTTTTATTTTTCACACCATAATTATACGCCATCGACCGGCATTTGTACAGTCTTTTGTACAATGCCGGTCGATGTATTTTTGTGGGGCTGCCCTATTTTTAATGAGACAGCCCCGAGCCGTGTCCTGACCGAGCCGCAGCGAGACCAGCTTGCCCTACGATCAATGTGGGTGTTTGTATATGCCAATTTCAAAACCTGTAGTGCATGCAGTAACCATCAATGATCGGCGCTATGTTGAAAGTCGGAAGTTTGTTCGATTGGAATTAGTGCAGTGGTTGACGGGAGTGCTACAGGCGATGACATAGCATCGCCCCTACAGAACTACTATGCTAAACAGAGCGATAAATCGGAATTTTGCGTTTTTTATCATATTTTCTCCAGTAGAAAGTAGTGCATCTTTGCAATTTTGATTTCGATAAAAAATCCCACACCTGACCAATATATGGACAGATGTGGGTTTTCTATATTTCCGCTTATTTCTACATCTCAGTACATTCTGGGATCATCCGTTCTTTCCAACAGATAATCCACCGACACATGGAAATAATTCGCTATACGAATCAATTCAGCATAGCCGGCCTCTCGCTCTCCCGTTTCATAGCGTGAAATGGTATTCTGACTCATATGCAGCTCTGTTGCCAAAGCCTGCTGCGTCATTTTCTTCTTTTTTCGTAATTCTTTAAGTCTCATAACAATCCCTCTTGACAAAATTATACCAAATAGGTATAATAACAATATCCCGTTTCGGTATATCCTTGTCATTAAGTGTGGAATTATTCTTCACTATATTGTAGGGAATATACTTAAGAATTCATCACAAAGGAGAAAAATATGACACACTTTGCAAAACTGATCTTAGTTTCTGTACTTTGCCTGAGCCTTTTGACTGCAAGCGGATGTACCGAAATTTTGGACGAAATCACGCCTCCCTCTGAGGTAAACATCGGCACCACACAAGCAAGCGAGGTTGAAATCAGTACCGACACCACTACCGAGCCCACAGAACCCGAAAGCACTGTTAGCGACGAAGTCACCATTGAGGAAACTGTACTCTATGATGCAAACGAAATCAGAATCACAGCAACTGCATTGGAAGAGAGTTGGTTAGGCCAGGAAATCACCCTGTTGATTGAAAACAATTCTGCAACCAATATTATGGTCACTACCGATATGCTTTCCATCAACGGCTTCATGTCCCCGCTCTCCTCCCTCTACGCTTCCGTAGCCGCCGGAAAGAAGGCATACGAATCCATCAGCCTTTCCTCCACAAATATGGAGCAGGCAGGGATCACCACCATATCCAACATCCAATTTAACCTGAACATCAGCGACTCTGATACTTGGAGTTCTCTGTACACCAGTGACCTCATCACACTTAACACATCTGCGAAAGATACTACACAAGCCATTGATGACAGTGGCAACATTATTTATGATAATAATGGCATCCGTGTAATATGCAAAGGTTTGAAGCAAGATCTTCTTTGGGATGGATCTGTTGTCTTCCTTATTGAGAACGCAAGTGGAAAGAATATGTATGTCTATGCAGAAAATGTATCTGTCAACGGATTTATGTGCAGTGCTTCCATGTGGGCTACAGTCCGTAGCGAAACTGTAGCAATTGATGATCTGACTTTGATCAATCTGGACGAATTGAACATTTCCAGCACCGATGAAATTTCTAATGTAGAGTTCTCTCTCCGCTTTACAAGTGTCGATGATATTTTCGACAGTGCAGAAAGCGATGTAATTTCTCTTAACTTCTAAAACAAAACCAAAGGGCCGAAGATTGCATAAATTGCGATCTTCGGCCTCTTTATATATCATCCGCAGGAAGAAACTGCTATAGGTGCAACGGGAATTTTTTTGCCTTTGCTCTTGCCTTTTGTGGGGTAGATTTGATATAATAAACAAAATATCGGCTTTTCTGTCTGAAGCGGAAGGGCCTTATGTGGGAGGTTCCTCGTCCATGACCGAGAAATTATATTATGCTGACCCTTATTTGACAGAAGCGGATTCTACCGTTCTGTGCTGTACCGAAAGTAAAAAAGGCTTTGTGGTAGAGCTTGACCGTACGGTTTTCTACCCCACCGGCGGTGGTCAGCCCTTTGATACAGGCATCTTAGGCACTGCAAAGGTGTTGGATGTATGGGATGAGGAAGGCACTGTCTTCCACCTGTGCAGTGAGCCTCTGACTGTGGGATCTCAGGTACACGGTAAGATCGACTGGGAGCGCCGTTTTGAGCTCATGCAACACCACTCCGGGGAACAGCTGGTCTCCGGTATCGTACATGCCCGTTTCGGATATGATAATGTAGGCTTCCACATGGGCAGTGAGGTCATTACCATCGACTTCAGCGGGGAATTGGACTATTCCACTCTCCGTGAGATCGAAGCTGCCGCCAATGCCGCAGTGTATCGCAATATCCCCTGCCATATTTTCTACCCCGATGCCGAGACTCTGAAAACTCTGGATTACCGTAGTAAAAAGGAACTGACCGGTCAGGTACGACTGGTACAGTTTGCAGATATTGACCTGTGTGCCTGTTGCGGTCTTCATGTGGCACACAGCGGTGAGATCGGACTGATCAAGCTCCTGTCCACCACCAAATTCCACAACGGCTCCCGTGTGGAGCTCCTGTGCGGTAGCAAGGCTCTTGCATGGCTCAATATCGTTGCCGACCAGAACAAAGAGATCTCCGGTCTCCTGTCTGCCAAGGTAGATCAGACCGCCTCCTATGTCCGCAAGCAAGCCGAAGAGCTGACTCAGGCAAAGGCTCGTTGCGCCCAGTTGGAAAATCAGCTTTTCGCCCTGAAGGCACAGTCCGTGGCGGGACAGAAGAATGTGCTCCTCTTTGAAGAAGGTCTTACCCCCGATTCCACCCGTCGCCTGTGCGATGCAGTCTTGCAGAATTGCGAAGGCTACTGCGCTGTGTTCTCCAAGAAGGAAGAGGGCTGGAACTATGCTATCGGTAGCAAAGAAATCGACCTGCGCTCCATGGTCAAAGACTTAAATGCCACCCTTAATGGCAGAGGCGGCGGCAAGCCCAACTTCGTCCAAGGCTCCGCCAACACCGACCGCCCCTCCATCGAAGCCTTCTTCGCAAATCTCCCCTGATCACAACACCTATCCCTTTGACTATTATACCCTTGTCGCTATAACGACATTGTAGGATTCATGCAACCGGCAATATCTTCCTCGGAAATTTTCAATTTTCAATTCGAAGCCTACTGTACACTTCTCCGCCTTTCAGTTCCTTGCCGTTTACTTTGGCAAGCTGTGAGACGGTGACGAAGCTGTAACCCCTTGACCGCAGTTCATCAATGATGCGGAAGGCCGCCTGTACGCTGGAACGGGACAGCTCGTGTAGAAGGATAATATCACCGTTTTTGCATTGGGTCAGCACCCTTTGCACCACGATATTGCAGTCATTACAGCACCAGTCATCGGGATCCACCGACCAGAGGATGATTGGCAGATCCTTGCAACAGGTTTTTGCCAAGGCAGACTTGCTGTAGATCCCCCCGGGAGGTCGGAGCAAGGTGGGCTCCTTCCCCGTTGCCTTACGGATCTTCTCCACAGAAGCACACAGATCCTTCTGTAGTTCCCACTGAGAAAGCTGACTGAAAAAAGTATGGCTATCACTGTGGGTGCCGATCTCGTGTCCTTCCCTTGCGATCTGTGCTGTCAGTTGGGGATATTGCTCCACCCGATAGCCACAGAGGAAGAAGGTAGCGTGGACGTCCCTTTCCTTCAGCCCTGCCAGCAATTCCCTTGTGAATGCCCCGGAAGGGCCGTCATCAAAGGTCAGGGCAACATATTTTCCTTCCTTTGCCTCTGCCTTGCCCACGCTCCCCCACAGGAGCAGGAGGCACAGCAGGAGACTCAAGCATCGTTTTCCCATTCCCATCACTTCCCCACAGACTTTTGTCTGTCATAGTATATACCGAAAAGAAGGACTTGCTTATGGTAATTTGTCCCCTTTGTCATGAGCCCTTGGAGCAGGAAGCCCACACATGGCGCTGTCCCCAAGGTCACAGCTTCGATGTGGCGAAACAGGGCTATGTAAATCTTCTCACCGTACAACAGAAGCACTCCCTCCATCCGGGAGATACCAAGGAAATGGTATTGGCACGCAGAGCCTTTCTGGATCAGGGCTTTTATCTCCCCATTGGTCAGAGCCTCCGTGACTTGGTCTGTGAATATGCACCCGAAGCATCCTCCGTTCTGGATGTAGGCTGTGGAGAAGGCTATTATCTCAGCCACCTTTCCCATATTCCCAATCGCTACGGCATCGACATTTCCAAAGACGCCGTCCGCTATGCCGCAGGGCGCTATAAGGACTGTACTTGGCTCACTGCTACGGCTTCTCACCTGCCTTTTTCCGAGGGAAGCTTCCATTTACTCCTGTCCATGTTCGCCCTGACCATGGCAGAGGAATATGCACGGGTTCTGGCACCGGGCGGGATCTTCCTGCAAGTCCTTGCAGGGGCACAGCATTTGACCGCCCTGAAAAATATTATTTATCCCACGATTCGGGAAAAGGAAAAGGAAGCCGATCCTACCTTGGAAGGCTTCACCCTCCTGCACAGCAAGCAATTGGAATTTGACTTCTCTCTCCACAGCGGGGAGCAGATCCAAGCCCTCCTGTCCATGACTCCCCATGTGTGGCGGATCAGCAAGGAAGGCGCTCAGGCTCTGGCGAAACAAACAGAACTGTCCGACAGGGCGCAAGTTATTTTCAATCTTTACCGTAAAAATTAAGGATCTTAGGAGTATTTATGGATCAAAAAATGCTTGACAAGCTTCGCCTTGTGGAAGAAAAATATATTGAGATCGGTGCAAGAACGGAACAGCCGGACTTCTTTTCCGATCCCAAAAAGGCCGCCGCCTACCTGAAAGAGCAGAAGGAACTTGCTCCCGTGGTGGAGGTCTACCGTGGCTACCTCCGCTCCCAACAGGACATGGCCGATGCCTTGGAGCTTATGAGCGGTCAGAATGACCCGGAGCTGAAGGAACTGTGTCAGGAGGAATATGCCGCCGCAAAACAGCGTTGTGAAGAACTGGAAGAGGAACTGAAGATCCTGCTCCTGCCCCACGATCCCAACGATGATAAGAGCGTCATTGTGGAGATCCGTGGAGGTGTCGGAGGCGAGGAAAGCGCCCTCTTTGCCCATAGTCTGTTCCGCATGTATCAGCTTTATGCCAACTCCAAGGGCTGGAGCGTTCAGCTACTCAACTATACGGAAACGGAACTGGGCGGTGTGAAGGAAGCGGACTTTGAGATCCGCGGAAGCGGTGCGTTCTCCCGTTTCAAATTTGAGTCCGGTGTTCACCGTGTCCAGCGTGTGCCGGAGACGGAATCCGGTGGCAGAGTCCACACCTCCACCGCTACCGTAGCAGTCCTGCCGGAAATGGAGGAAGCTGATGTAGAGATCCGTCCCGAGGACATCGAAATGCAGGTCTACCGCTCCTCCGGTGCAGGTGGACAGCACATTAACAAAACCTCCTCCGCTGTCCGTCTTCTCCACAAGCCCACAGGCATTGTGGTTGCCTGTCAGGAGGAACGAAGCCAGTTCCAGAACCGTGAGAAGTGCATGATGATGCTCTCCTCCAAGCTGTATCAAATCGAACAGGAACGGATCGAATCCGCCTATTCCGGAGAACGAAAGTCTCAGGTCGGTAGCGGTATGCGGAACGAAAAGATCCGTACCTATAATTTCCCCCAGAGCCGTGTCACCGATCACCGCATCGGTCTGACTCTGTACAAGATCGACTCCATCATGAACGGTGATTTGGATGAGATCATTGATGCCCTGATTGCCGCAGACCAGGCAGAAAAATTGAGAGAAAGCGGTGAATAAGCTTTGAAAACACAAATGCTCCAAGGGGATCGCAGAGAAGATCTTGCCTATGCCGCGGAGCTGATCCGCAGAGGCGATTTGGTCGGCATCCCCACCGAGACCGTCTACGGCTTAGGTGCCAACGGTCTGGACGAGGTAGCAGTAGATAAGATCTATGAGGCAAAGGGCAGACCCAAGGACAATCCCTTCATCCTCCACATTGCAGAGCCAAAGGACATGGAGACCATCTGCCACGACATTCCGGAAAGCGCATGGCTTTTAGCAGACCGCTATTGGCCCGGCCCTCTGACCATGATCCTCCCTGTAAAGGATCTCGTTCCCAAGCGCACTGTTGCAGGCCTCAGTACCGTAGGTGTCCGCTGTCCCGCCCATGAGGCCACACGGACCCTCATCCGTCTGTCGGGTGTCCCCATTGCGGCACCCAGTGCCAATATTTCCGGCAAGCCCTCCACCACCACCGCCCAACATGTGCTCCATGATATGGACGGAAAGATCCCCGCCATCATTGACGGAGGTCCTTGTGAGGTAGGTGTGGAGTCTACCATCATTGATCTGACAAGGGAAGTTCCACGTCTCCTGCGCCCCGGTGGGATCACCCCGGAGGAGCTGTTGGAGTCTCTGGGAGAACTGGAAGTAGATCCCGCAGTTTTGGGAGAGCTTCCTCCCGATGCCATTGCCCGCGCCCCGGGCATGAAGTACATCCACTACTCCCCCACAGCCCAAGTCCTGATCATTGACGGCAGTGATGAAGCCGGCGCCGACTATATCCGCAGGGAATTCCGCGAGGGGGATGCCGTCCTCTGCTTCCGTGAGGAGCTTCCCCTGTATGAGTCCTGCAATCCCACCGCCTACGGCAGTCGGCAGGACACCCGTAGCCTGTCTGCGGGCTTGTTCTCCGCCCTCCGAGATCTGGACAGACCCGAGATCCGGCGGATCTTCGCCCGCTGTCCCCAAGGTGGCGGTGTGGCATATGCCGTAGGAAACCGCCTGAAAAAGGCCGCAGGCTTCTGCATCATTGACCCGGAGGAAGAAAGCCTATGAAGGTCTTAGGCATTACCGGTGGCACAGGCTGTGGAAAAACCACCCTGTTGAAAGCTGCCGAGGCTCTGGGCTTCCGCTGTTTAGACTGTGATGCCCTGTATCACGAACTGCTGGCAAACAGCCGTCCCATGCTTCGGGACTTGGAGGAAGCCTTTCCCCAAGCCTTTACGGAAGGCACCTTGGATCGGAAGTCTTTGGGCAGTATCGTGTTCCAAAATGAGGAAAAGCTACTGCTCCTTAACTCCATCACCCACCGTTATGTAAAGGAAGAAGTCCTCCGCAGAATGGAGGGGGCGGATTATGTGGCAATTGATGCCATCGCCCTCATAGAAGGAGGCTTGGGAGAGCTTTGTGATACCACCGTGGCTGTCACCGCCCCGAAGTCTCTGCGGGTGCAACGACTCATGAAACGGGACGGCATTACGGAAGAATACGCTCTCCTGCGGATCCGTGCCCAGAAGTCCACGGAAGAATTTATCAAAATGACCCAACACAATTTATGCTCCGACACAAGCATAGACAAATTTGAAATACAATGTAAAAATTTTATCAAAGGAGTTTTTAACATGGAAGAAAAGAAATACGAAGAACAGCGCAAGGCCCTTTTGAACAACCCCAAGAACGGCTATGACCGCATCAGCGCAGAGGATCTGGCAGCTATGGAGCCCTACTGCAAGGAGTACATGGACTTCATCTCCACCTGCAAGATCGAGAGAGAAGCTGTGGAATGGTCCATCGCTGTGGCAGAGCAGAACGGCTTCAAGCCTCTGGTGCCCGGCATGGAGCTGAAGCCCGGCGACCGTGTTTACGGCAACAACCACAAGAAGGCCGTGATCTTCGCCGTCATCGGTGAGAAGTCCCTGAACGAAGGCACCCACATCTGTGCCTCCCACATTGACTCCCCCCGTCTGGATCTGAAGCCCAATCCCCTGTACGAAGACAGCGAAATGGCCTTCTTCAAGACTCACTACTACGGCGGTATCAAGAAGTACCAGTGGACCACCACTCCCCTTGCCCTCCACGGCGCAGTGGTGAAGAAGGACGGCTCTGTCATCAACATCACCGTTGGTGAAGATCCCACCGATCCCGTTTTCTGTGTCACCGATCTGCTGATCCACCTGTCTGCCAACCAGCTTCGTAAGCCCATGGCAGAGGGCATCACCGGTGAGAACCTGAACATTCTTCTCGGCTCCAAGCCTCTGGCAGAGGACGAGGGCGCAGACCGCATTAAGTTCGCCGTCATGTGCCTGCTGAACGAGAAGTACGGCCTCATTGAGGAAGACTTCCTCACTGCTGAACTGACCATGGTTCCCGCAGGCCCTGCCCGTGAGGTAGGCTTCGACCGTAGCCTCATTGCCGCCTACGGCCATGATGACCGTGTGTGTGCTTTCGCTTCCTTCAAGCCCCTGCTGGAGCTGGACATCCCTGCCAAGACCGCTGTCTGCGTCCTTGCAGATAAGGAAGAGGTTGGCTCTAACGGCATCTCCGGCATGCAGAGCGACTACTTCGAGACCTTCATGGCAGACCTGTGCGAGGCTACCGGTGCTACCCTGCGCCGTTGCTTCGAAAATTCCTTCTGCCTGTCCGCAGATGTAAGCAATGCCTTCGATCCCCTGTATGCCGAAACCTGCGACCGCCGTAACAACACCCGTATCAACTACGGCACCGGCATCTTCAAGTACACCGGCGCCCGTGGCAAGTCCGGCTCCTCCGACGCCGCCGCAGAGGTCATGGGCTATGTCCGTGCCCTCTTTGCCAAGAACGATGTCATCTGGCAGACCGGCGAGCTGGGCAAGGTCGATCAGGGTGGCGGCGGCACCGTAGCTTGCTACATGGCCAACCGCAACATCGAGACCGTAGACGCAGGCGTCCCCGTCCTGTCCATGCACGCTCCCATGGAGCTGGTCTCCAAGCTGGACACCTACATGACCTACAAGGGCATGAAGGCCTTCTACGAAGACAGATAAGCGTCCATAACAACACCCCGCACCGCTGTATCGGCGGTGCGGGGGTGTTTGCTTATGGGAACGAATGATGAAGATCGAAGGAATGACACCGTCTTTTATGTTTAGGGGTATTGACTTCCTCGTTGTTTTGTGATATATTCCCCTCGGAAACACCGCTTGGCGTGCCGCTCGTATGAGCGGCCTTCCGATGCTCTTTATTAAGAATGTCGTTCGCCATTGCGGTGTTTTCTTTTAGTTCAAAAAATCCCCTACAAATTCAAAGGAACTTGTAGGGGAATTTTGCCTTACTATGGAGGGATTCCTCCCGCCGTGTTAGCCATTAAAAAAGTTCTTGGCGCTGTCGGAGTAGGCAAAGAGCGCTTTACACAGCTCTAACAAATCGCCGGTCTTGTTGTTACCGTAGGTATCTGCACTGTACTGTAATGTGCAGGATACAGGGGTATTTCCGGTCGCCCTTGGTCATACAGATCCTTGCATCAAGGATGTCGTTCATCTGAATCGCCGTGAGACCTGTAAGGGTGAAATAATGGCAGTGTTACCGGGTTCGGTACAGGTAGCAGCCTTCTCCTCGGTCATAGCAACATTGGCATGGACACAGCCGGAAGAGATAGCTTTTGCTACGATTGTAGACGAGGTAGAAGAAGCTTTGCTCTGATTAGAGGACTTTATGGCATCACAACCGGTAGTGCGGTCATTTTCATTAGCCACCCAGGGATAGGAAACGCTGTCGGTGAAGGAAGACTGTTTCCAAATTTATACACATTTCAAAAGCCCCGACGCCAATACCGGTACATTCTTTGGATATTATGAGTGAGGTGATCTTATGGGCATAAAGGCTCCAAGGTGCACCGTCGGGATACTCATACATATCCCCGGAACCACTAATATGCAATACACCATTCTTGATAGACGTTGATAAGGTGCAAGATTTTTGCGGTAAAACCGCCAAAAACCTTGCACTTGAACAACGCAAAATACTCTTGAAAGCCTTGGCTTGCAAGGACAATTGCGTTGTTCAGCACACATTATATATTTCATATCATAACAAGCGCAACGCCCTTTGTCAACAGAAAAACGGAAAACCCACATCCATGAAGGATATGGGTTTTTAGCCTATCAGAAGAAAGGCTTTTCCCTCGGACACACGGGTGTCCGAGCTGTAGAAAATCAGCACAGTGGCAATCTCACTGTGCCGATACACAGCGTACAGTCACACGACTGCCACCGTCTAAGGTGCAGGTATACAGAGATAGGTCAAAGCCCGAGGTGAGCATCACTTCCGTGGCATCCGGAGGCAGGGTTTCCAGAAGAGCCACCTCATAGCTACGGATCTCTCCAAGGGCATCGGTGAAGAAGATCCTGTCCCCCGGCCGTAGCTTGGACAGCTTGCCGAAATGGGCTGTATAGTTATGGGCAGCAAGGACAAAGTTCGGCTCATAATAGTTCCCGTAATACAGGCAGGGGCTATTTTGAGCTTTGTATAGTCCCAATCCGTCAAAATAAGCAATTCCAGTTCCAGCACAGGTATGGACAGGATGCCGATACAATCATAGCCCTTTACTTCGATTGTAGGCATCCCCGGCACTGCTTCCTCCGTCGCCGGCTCGGAGGTGCTGTCCCCTGCTTCCGTATGGCTTGTCTCGGCAGGGGCAGGGCTCTTTTCCTCCTCTGTGGCAAGGCTCTTTTGCACCTGCACAAGGAGGCTTTGGCTCATACGCTGTGCTTTGGAGGCTTCCCATTGGTTGTATCCCAGAAAGCCCAAGGCGGACAGCAGGGACAAGATCCCCAGACAGAGGCACAGAACTCCAAGCTTCTTACGCATTGGACTCCCTCTTTTTCTGCAACAATTCCACGCCCAGCCAAATCAGGAGTATACCGCAGATCGCCAGCACGGGAATGGGCCACTGCAACTGACCCGTATCCACCAGACTCCAGGTATTGGTAACGGTGAACACAGAGCCATTGCGTCCATAGGTGGCAGTGAAGCCCTTGGGAACATTCAGCTCCTTGATGCTGTAGGCATCGCTTTCCGGCAGATCCCTGTAGGTCATCTGCCAATCGTTTTCCTCATTCAGTACAGCGGTTTCCACCACCACACCGTTACGCAGAAGCTGAACGCTGATGCTCTGCGTAGCCTCTGTGGATGCACCCACATTCCAGACCTTCTTGACAGTAATATCCTTCAGCTTGGATACCTCGGTCTTGGGCGTGGCATTTACATGGTATTCATAGCCCTCCGCAGTTTTCACAGGTAGGGTCACAAGGAAGGGCGTACAGGGAGCATAGCCCTCCACCAAACCCGTTTGACAGAGGAAATACAGTCCCAAGGGCAGGTCACGGCATACCACCGTCCCCTCTGCGTCGGTGCGAAGCTTCACAGCCTGCACATGGCCGTCGGAGAGAAAGGCCTCCAGCTTGGATGCCAGTGCAGGATCGTCAAGAGCGATGCCACAGTGGGAAAAGTCCTCCCTGTAGCTGTAGCCGAGATTTCCCGTGTCATTGAGCTTCACAGTGGCAATATAATACAGGCTCAGCTCCGCATCCACTATAGGGGTCTTCCCCTTCTGCTCCGTCAGGGTCACGGTAATCGAGCCCCGTTCCTCCGGCATAAATTCCTCTGCGGACACGGTAAACAGGCAAGTCAGGAGTAACAAAACTCCCAAGCATAGCCTTAAAATTTTATGTCCCATTTCCAATCTCTCCTTTTAATTTCTTCTTGATTTGCACATCCTTCGGCGGTTGTCTGTACTTCACCAGCAAATGGATCAGAAGACCCAGTAGCATAGGCGCCGCAACTGCCGGTGTCACCAGAAGAGGCTCTATGCGATAAGCCTCGTTGGATACATAAATGATAGGCTTTTCCTTTACGGTTTCGATCCTGACCCCACGGACAAGGAGGCGGTGGGTATTGATGCCGTAGGGCGTACAGGTAAACAGGGCCTTGTTGTAGGCATAGGCCTGTTCAAATACCGCCGTATAATCCGCCACCTCCAGCTTTTCCAGAACAGATTCGTAATTGGTAATGGCTCGGCTCTGGGTCTTGCTGTTCCAGTAATCACTGAAGGCAGGATATAACAGAATGCAGATGCCTACCAGAAAGCCCAAGGTCAGGAATATTACGGTTTTATGTCTTCTCATAAGCATCTCCTTTCTGTCATAGTTCTCCTTTGGGAGGAGAGGAGGGGTCTCCCCTCCTCCCATAAGTAAGAGATCAGTCGGTGTAAACAGACATCTTCTTGTGGGTAATGAGGAAAATTGCAAAGCCGATGGCCAGCAGAGAGCCGATGCCGATGAGCCATGCAGTGCCCTTACCACCGGTGGAGGGAAGCTCCACACCGCTGTTGTTCACGATGGTCTTGTTGTAAACGGTGTAGGTGATCTCGTTGCCGTCCAGATCCTTGTAGTTGTTGCTGAACACGCCGGTGGTGGCATCGGAGCCTACGGATACCTCAACGGGAGCGCTGAGCTGGTTGTAGCCTGCGGGGGCTTTTGTTTCCTTCAGGTAATAAGTGCCTGCTTCCAGACCCATGATAACCACCTGACCGCTTGCGGGAGTCTCAACCTCGTTCTTCTTGCCACCGTCACCGATGTAGCTTTCCCAGTAGCCTGCGTAAAGCTCTCTTGCGGTGGTTCTGTTGCTGCCGGAAACATCCGTTGCAACATCGTCCAGAATGTAAACGCCCTCGTTGTTGGTGGGGATGATGTAGATGGGCTGGGTGCAATCGGCATCCTTGTACAGCTCGAAAACTGCACCTGCCAGACGGGTAGCGGCGGTATTGGTAGTACCGTCGTTGGCAGTCTTGGTGATACCCAGATTGTAGACCTTGGTCTCAGTAATCTCGGGATCCTCGGGGCCGACAGTGCCTTCGGGAGTGACCCAATCCAGAGTTGCGGAGTTCTGTGCGGTGGTGTTGGCGGCCTCGGGGCCTACGGAAGCGGAGTAGCTGACCTCGATCTCTGCGGGAGAGGTGTATACGGACTCGGAAAGGGTGTCGTTGCCGTCTTCTTCGTCAAGGTCGAAAATGAGCTCGTAGCCCTTGATGGTATTCTGCACACCGTTGAAGGTATAGTCGTCTACCCAGGGGATCACGATCTCGAACTCATCGTAGCCATAGTGGATCAGATACCAGTCTGCCTCCTCGGGAGTAGCTGCCCACTGAGTGGGGTCTTTCTCTGCGGTCCAGTCGTTGGTGTTGATGGCGGGATCGCCGGCGCACCAGTAGTAGCCCAGTCCCAGCTCGCGGCCGGCAACCTTCACATCAATGCTGTTGAATTCCACCCACAGGGAGGAGCTCTTGGTATCGCGGATCACATAGTACAGTACCTTTTCGTCGCCGTCATAGTTGGTAGCAATGAAGCCGATCTTCCAATCGATGATATCGCCGATGTTGGCGGAGCTGCTCTTGACCCATTCTTCCTCGTCTTCGTCCCAAACCAGCTTGCTGAAGGAGTCGTTGACATTGGGCTTCTGGTTCTTGTCAATGACCTCCACCTGAGGCACATTGCTGGTGATGGTAACGGTAGCGGTCAGGCCTCTGTCAATGAGGTAGTAGCCGGTGGTAACGCCGTCGAACACAACGGTGTCGCTCTCGGCAACGATGACCTTGTCCGCAGTCACACCCTCGCCGTTGGCAACAGTGTCCAGATAAGCAATGATCTCGCTGTCCGGGACACCTTCTCTTCTGGTGACAACGCCGGTGTTGGCATCATAGATGAAGTAAGCGTTCTCGGTCTTGCCGTCTGCGCCGAAGAGATCGTCAAAGAACTGGTTGTCGGTCTCCATGGTGTAGGAAACAATGGCCTTGCCGTTGGCATCGACCTTGGCATTGCCCTCCGCATCCAGAGCGTAGCTGGCTTCAAAGAACTTGTACAGGTAGTAGGTCTCGCCTACGGTTGCGTTGGTGATGGTGATGGTGGGATCTTTCTCATCGGCAAATGCAGTGACGCTCAGAGAAAGGAGCATTGCCAGCACCATAAGGATGGATAAAAACTTTTTCATGATAATTTTTCCTTTCTGATTAAAATTTTTAAAGTGATTTCTCGGAAACAGTCCGGCGCATAGTATAGGGGTTGATCTCTCTGCCGTAATTTACCCCATTGTTGGTGGCTGTCCATGCATAGGCCTGTTGCCCGTCCACCGAGGCTTGGTTCTCATATCCGTAAGTACCTGCTGAGCCTACGGGGTCGGGGGTCGAGGTGTAGTTGACCGTATAGATCCAATTTTCGTTCCCCAGCTCCACCTCGCCGCACCATTGGCAGGTGACGGTCCGGGGCATCTTGTAGGACCATCCGGTTTCCGTCCAAATCAGACGGGGATCGTCAGCAGAAACAGTCCAGCTGTGCCAATCCTTAAATTCTCCCGTTACGGGATCCGGCTCGGAAACACCGAAGGTAAGACCTCCGTCTATATCCGATTGGGTGTATCTGTGATCCTTGCTCCATTCTCCGTCCAGCACCTGGTCGGACAGAATGTTACCGGGGATCTGGGAATCCTTATTACCCGTGATCTGCACATTCCAGTAGAGCTTGGTAGGATCTTGCCCGTTGGCGGCATTTCCCTGATTGCCCCATTTGAGCATTTGGGTGGGGAACTGCTGTTGGGGAGGCTTCTCCACCGTAACGGTGATCTTGCCGTCAAAGTCTATGGGATCCTCCTGCTCCGGGAAGGTGATGCCCATAGTTGCACTGATGGTAATATCGGAACGGCTGTTCATATTTTCATTGAAATCCAAGGTGATCAGGCCTGTGTCCGATACTGTCCAAGTACCCACATCTATGCCGTCCTGCAGGATGAACGAGCCCTGTCCTCCTGCCACCATGAGGCCGTTGGGGATCTGATATTCATAAGCTCCGGGAGCAAAGCCCTCCGGACTGCTGAAGCTGATGGTCAGCTTGTAGCCCGTATTGGCCTGCGCAATGTAATTTCCCTGCTCATCCTTGGGCAGTTCCATATTGTTGCTGTCCAAAAGGGTCAGGAAGTATGTACCGCCGTTGGACTGCAAATAGGACAGAAGCTCCGTGACGGATCTCGTCCTGCGACGGGATCGCCCTTCTCCCCCTTCCTTGCCCTCAAAGATATAAAAGGCAGGGCCTTGGGAAATATCCAATATATCCGCTTGGGGGATCTCCGCTTTGGGTGGCTCCCCGGGACTTTCCTCTTTCACCGGCTCCGTAGGATCTTCCTCTTGTAGTAGCTCCGTAGGACTTTCCTCTTGGGGTGGCTCTGAGGGGCTTTCCTCCGGAGCTATAAGGGCGGTAATGCCCCAGCCCTTAAGACAGCCCTCATCCAAGGAGATCACCTCTCCCTCTACAGCATTGGCCCGATCACCGCAGATGGCATAGAAGGCACTGTTGTACACCTCCGCCACAATGCCCACGGTGTTATTGACAAAAAATACAAGATCCCCCATTTGGGGCGTGTGCTGTCCCACAGGGGCGTAATTTCCCTTCCGATCCCACAGCTCCGACATGGTCTCAGCGCCGGAGCTGTTAGGGAATTCCTCCGGATCTGCTCCCGCAAAATTCAGGCAGAAGGAAACAAACATAGCCGACCAGTCGTTATAAGGAGCGCCGTACCAAGCACCGTATCTGGTGTAACCTCGGTGCTGTCCCTCATCATCCATTTCATAGTTCCGCACACTTTCCGTATAGCCAACCTGGGTTTTGGCAATGCCCACAAGATCCTTCCGCAGATCTCCCGTGTAGGGATAGTCCGCAAACATACTCTCCCAATCCGCAATGCTTTCCTCATCGGCCTTGGGATCGGGGTAGCAGTCGGTGCTGTGGATATGCTCTGCCTTGTTACAAATGAGATTTTCCTCTTCCATGCATTCTTCCATGTGCAGGTGTTCCTCCTGCCCACAGCCCGCGCTGTTGGCAATGGTGATACCCGTTCTCCGCAAGGTCCACACCGTCAGGAGGGCAACGGCCAGAGACATGGCGATCAGGGAGGTCACAGCATAACGCCGTCGTCGTTTTTCTGTATTCAGTTGTAACAAATATTGCTCAACCGCACCCATAGACCCCACCTCCTCCTGTGTGCGTGGCATTCCTTTCCTCAGAAGAATCTGATATCTTTAAAGGGCCAAATGCGGAAAAAAACCTTTCCCACGATTTGGTCCTGCTGTATGCAACCGATCATGGTATTACGGGAGTCGATGGAGCTTTCCCGCATGTCACCGATGACAAAATACTGGGACGGAGGCACTTGATAAGGGAAAGTCAAATCACATTCCCCCAAGGCTCTTTGCTGAACATAAGGCTCTTCCAGCTTCTCTCCGTTGAGATATACCGTGCCATCTGCATCTATCTCGATCCAGTCCCCGGGGATACCGATGACCCGTTTGATCAACAGCTTGTTGCTCCATTCAAATCCGCAAAGATCCCCACGGTCAAACTTGGTAGTAGTCATGAGCAATACAATGTCCCCGTTGGACAAGGTCGGCTCCATGCTCGTCCCCTCGATCTGTAGCACCGGCAGGAACAGCGTGGAGATCAGCACCGCCACAGCCGCCACAATGGTCAGGACATACACCGTCCCTCGCAAAGCCTTGTTGTAGGCCTTCCGACGGCGGTAGCGTTTGATTTCTGTTTCCAGCTGTGCCTTGGTTGGCAGAACCAGCTCTTTTTTCCGTTTCTCATCCATACTGTATCACCTGCTGTCTTGGGAGATCCCACATAATTTTTACAGGCAGCACGTCCTTTCAGGAATCGTGTTTCCACATCTTGGCATTACTACCCCATAATACATTTTAACTCTTATATTTTACCATGTACTCCCTTACAAACCTCTTACAAAAAAGAAAAATAAGCGACCGGAAGATCGCTTATTTTTCCTGTATTTATTCATGTTTCCAGAGGAGTCCGCAGGTTCTTTCTCCCCAGCTGTACTGGGACATATATTCCCCGTAGAACTCCGGCTTTCCCGTTTGCAGGAAGCTGTAATAGTCGCAGTCCAATTGCTTGGGATCTATGGAATAGAGATAGTTGTTCCGATCCTTCCCAAGGGAAGCACTCTTTCACAATGCAAATGCACAGGAGCAAATTCCCCAGAGCCTGCACCCATACCCAGTACATAAAGATGTCATAAAAGAACAGTTCCGTCACCATAGGCACTACAAAGAACAGTCCATCTGCCACAGCAAGGCAAAGAACTCCCACAAAGCCCGTTTTCTTGGTTTCTCTCAAGAAATACACAATAACCATAGACAGGAACAGCATATACAGTATCATGGCTACGCCCGGAAGTATGGTGTTGGAAACAATGGACTCATTCCAGAAGGGACTTCCCTTTGCTCTGTAGGTGAAGTAAGTACCCGCAAACAGAATCACCAGACCGAAAAGCCAGAGGATCTTACTGTTTTTCATATGGATCAGGGTGGAGAACAGGGCAATGCCCAGAATGGCAAGGGATACGATCATGAACAGCAATCCCACATTCCTGCGCCCCGAGCCACTGGCTAGGACTTCCTTTTCAAAGTCGATATTGGCCCACAGTTCCAGATTGGACAGCAGCTCGTCAATGGCGGTTTCATTGCCGAAGCAGTGGGGATTGTGGATCAGGATCTCCATAGGCTCTTCCTCCGGGTAATCGAAGGCATAGGCCGTCCAATCCACACCGCAGACAGACTCCCCGTAGAGGGGATTTTCCATGTCGAACACATAAGGCTCTTCCTCTCCCATGAAGAAGGTCAGATTGATATGGTCCACATAAAAGGCAATAGGCGTATCTCCGCTGTATAAGCCCACATACTCTCCGTCCGGCGCACGCATGTGGAACTTTCCTCGCAGAGTCACATCCCCCTTGGTCGCAGGGATATGCTCTCCCTTAACAATTTTCTTCTAAGTTCCATCGCCGATCCAATATTCACCGTCAAAATACACCTGTGCCATAATGGCACTGGTGGCTTGATTGCTGTTGGCATTCCCCCGCCACAGGAGAAAGCCCGCAAGGAAAATCAGGATCGCAATGCCGATCACCTGAAAATATGTCATTTTCTCCGCAGAACGCTTGTTCCTAAGCTCCATCCTCAACCCCTCCGACTCCCGAATCGATCTTACATAGTACACCCTTACGCCCCATAGTATATCACAAGCACCAAGGAATTTTTTACTCTCCCATTTTCATGGGAGTTCATAACAGACTGGAACGAATCGATAATACAACAGACACAACAGGGCGGTTCCTATGCTTCACCGATCACATCTTCAAAGAAGCAACTTGTATACCCCTCGTTTTTCAGGAAAGCAAAGCATGCCCCCAATTTTTCCTCAAAGTCCTCTTGATAGGACGGATAGTCGGGATAAAAATACTGCTCGTGTATCATGACCTTTATGGCATCCCGATCCAGGATCGTACCCAACTTTTCCCGGATACCTTCCGCGGAATAATTGTTGAGCACAAGGGCAATGGCCGCAAAATAGACATCACCGATCTTTAAGGTTTTGCCCCTTCGGAGTTCTTTCGCATGTTCTTCCCGGATGGAATAGGAGGTCTTCGGATTTTGAGGATTGCCGAACAAGCCCAGTAAGCCCTTGACTCCCATATCTGCGAGGGCTCTCACTCCGTCCTCGGTGGTCTGACACCAATGGACGGTGGTGGTTTTTGCCAAAGCGGCAGGAGAGGCAAAACGAAGGATATTCCCGTGAACCTTCCTGCAGTCCTCATAAAGCTCTTCATAGTCGGCAAAGGCATACGGATCCTTTATTTCGCAATCGGAGTGGAAGGATAGCTTTAACCAATCCGCATTCTCCTCCCATTCCCTCTCATATGTATCGGGCATTTGGGAAAGATCAAAATCCCCCAGGCGGTAAAACAGGTTTAGCTGTATCTTCACCCCATATTCCCGATGCAGTCGCCGGTACATAGCAAGATAGGGATGATCAAAGATACTCCCGGGATGCTCTTGCGCAATTTCTTTCAAAAAGCGGATATTATCGTCTACAGTAAAACAAAATGTCTTCATCGTGCCGTCAGGGACATTTCCCTGCTCTCACCACCCTTTCTTATGGGAACATTATATCATTATTTGATTCCATTTTCAACAGCAAAGGGGATCATAAGGAACTTATACTGAGTTTCTTTAACAGATCAGGCTACAGTTTATCCAATTGCTTACAAGTCAGACCCCCCTTGGCTCTCCCGGCCGGAGAGCTGTCGCAAAGCGACTGAGAGGGCAGACTGCAGTATAATTTGGAACAAATCCCCGAAGCAAGCACAAATTACTCCCTATCACGCTTCGAGTACAGGCACTCTCGTTATCCAAAAAATCAAAGCCAAAGGTAGGGACTTCCAATGAGCGGCTTCCTCTGACGAGGAAGCTGTCGCAGAGCGACTGAAGGAGAGAAAAAGCCACCATCCAGCACAAACCTCCCTCCAAAAAGTAAGGACTCTCAAGTCTGAGGCTTCCTCTGACGAGGAAGCTGACGCGGAGCGACTGAAGGAGAGAAAAGCCTCCAAGTTTGTACGAATTCACAGCCAATCGTACAGACCTTCGGCTTTCTTCTCTCCTTCCGGGCTACGCCCACCTCCCTCATCAGAGGGAGGCACTAATTTGCAAGCCCCTACCTACGAAAATAATCATTCACATCGCTGATAGTTCCTGCATCAACCATCAATGATGGTTGATGCAGGAACTACAGGGACGAAAAAACAGCATATAAACGCACACACTAACCGTAGGGCAAGCTGCCTCAGCTTGCCGGTGCAGGAACCGAAAATTTGTACAGCAGTTCGTTTTCTTGGTGGAACTACCGACTTTGTGCTGTATTGAAAG
>JAZMZW010000105.1:0-5702 GCA_045586205.1 Faecousia sp.
CCGATTATGCCTACTCTCAGCTCAATAAGACCTCTGCGTCCGATACTCTGAAGACCCTCTGTGCAGACCTTCTCCGTTACGGCGCAAAGGCCCAGATCTTCAAGGAATACCGTGTTTCCGCTCTTGCAGATTCCAAGATGATGGAAGCTCATATGGCATACCTGTCCGACATTGAGGCCGTCACCTTCGGCAACACCAACAAGGTGCTGAACGATCTGCCCAACGCTCCCATTGCATGGGCAGGTAAGGGCTTGGATCTGGACAGCAAGGTTTGCCTGAAGTTCATCTTCAACCCTGCAGGCTATATCGGAGATCCGGCAGATCTGACGCTGAAGGTAAGCTATAAGGATGTTTACGGGGAAGAAATGCATCTTACCCTCACGGATCCCTACGATTACAGCGGTAACGGCCTCCTCTACGCCTTCACCTTGGATGCCCTTCTGGCTTCCGAACTGAGAGAGGTGGTCTCCGTGCAGATCTTCCGGGGTGAAACTCCCGTATCCGCAACCCTTCAGTATAGTGCCGATACCTACGGCAACAACAAGAAGGGCGATCTTCTGGAATTGTGCAAGGCTCTGATTGCTTACTCCGACAGTGCAAAGGCATATTTCTTAACATAAGCGATTTCAATCTATCCATTTATATGGGAAGCAACCTTTGATGTTCAATCGTCAAAGGTTGCTTCTTTTTAAGTAAAAAAAGGTTTGTTTTGTATCCGATATGAAGGAATGGAGGATTTGGGTTGACTTTGTTTCCGTATTTTAGTAAAATGCAAATATATCTACTTTGAAAGGAGCAATTGTTATGCTGAAACGAATTCTTGCTTTGACCATCCTTTTTACCTGCGTTTTCGCTATATTGTCTGCTTCGGGACTTTTTTCTACGCAAGCGCAGGGGGCTGAAAGCATTCCGGATATTCTCTTATATGAAAAATATCCGAATTCCAAGGAATTTCAGATATCCACAGCAGAAGGATTGCAGAAATTTTCTGAATTAGGACAAAGTACCAACTTTTCGGGGAAAACCTTCTACATGATTTGTGACATTGATATGTCCGGTTATGCCTATATACCGCCTGTGAATTTTGCCGGCGTGTTTGACGGTGGTTTCCATGCTGTCAAAGCCCTAAGTGTTACCACCTCGGATCTGAACTGTGGATTTGTGGGCAAAGTGACCTCTACGGGTGTCCTTAGGAATTTAGGTATGGAAGGTGGCATTTTTACTGCTACTTGCAGTAAGGATAGCTGGCGAGCCGGTACACTTGCCGGTATCGTGGAAAAGGGCTTGGTAGAAAACTGCTGGAGTTCCTCTTCCGTTACCATTTCCGGTGGCTATGAGTATCTGTCTGTAGGTGGTATTGTCGGTGGTATGCATGGTGGCGGTATGGTTAAGAACTGCTACTTTGCAGGCACTGCTACAGGCATTAAAATCGCCGCAGGTATTTGCGGTTGGGGACAGGGACATTATGAGGGCTATGTAGGCCGTGTATTTAACTGCTTCAACATGGGCGAGCTTGTTGCTACCACCAAGTATGCCATCAGTCGATACAGTGATAAAATCTTAGATTCCAACAAACCCAATGCTATGGGGAATAACTACTATTTCGACAACGGTTACACAGCATATGACTGGTCAAACGGTGATACTCTGGTTTCTAAGTCTCAGTTGGGAAGTGGCTATCTGGCCTATATTCTGGACAAAAACTCCACTCTTGGAGGGACTCCTGTTTGGTCACAGGGCGCTTTGTTCCCTGAACTGCGAAAGACTGCGGGTGTATATCCTTTGTCTCTGACTTATGTCTGCAAGGGCAAGAGCTCTACTGCAACTATGTATTTAAATGCAGGGGATACTTATACCGTAGGTGTTCCTGACAGTGTTTCCGTTACCCTCAGTGCAAACGTAGGTACAGTTAACGGACGAAATTTTGTAATGCCTTCCAAGGCTGCTTCCTTGACAGTGACGGTGGATGCGGCAAATATTGCAGATCACAGCACCTACCCCAATGAGTCTGTGTATGTTGTTACCAACCGTGCGGGCTTTACTGCATTGGGAACAGCTGTCAACGGAGGTAAGACTTTCTCCGGCAAGAGTTTCTATATGCTTGGCGACATTGATATGAATAACAGCAAGCATACGCCCATCGGTTTGTTTGACACAAACTCCAGCTGGACAACCTCTTTTTCCGGAAAGTTCTACGGAAATTTTTTCAAGATTTTTAATCTCTATGTTTATGATACCGCTTTAAATGGTGCAGGCTTATTCGGAAGCAGTTATAAGGCATATTTCCATGGACTGACCATTTTCAACGGCTCGGTTACCTGTGCCAATCGTGCTTCCGGTATTACGGGTTATGCAGACGGCTGTACCTTTGAATACTGCATGAACGGTGCAAGCATCCAATCTACCACCGGCAGTGACGGCATTGGTGGATTAGCCGGTGTAGCAAGAATGAGTTCTGTCTTTAATTACTGCGGTAATTTCGGCACCATCACAGCCACCAAGAACGGTGCGGCAGGTATTGCGGGCTGGGGTCAGGATAATATCAAAATGACCGGATGCTTCAATACCGGCATCGTTACCGCTACTTCCGATGTGGGAGCATTCGCACGAGTAAAGGCAGGCTATACTCCGGAATTTAAAGACTGCTATTACCTGAATACGGCTTGTGCCACCTCTGTTGCAGGTACTGCTACAAATGTCCAGAGATTCCGTGTGGGCATTGTTGCCTCTTATATCAATACCTCTTACCGTACAACTACCAGTAACGGTGCTTTTACTGCAACTCCTGTGATCCCTGCTGTTTGCAGTCAAAATCAGAAACCTGCCATCTGTACACGCCTGTATTCCTATGACGGCAGTGTGCAGTTGGGATATCAAACAATTTGTGCAAATCTGGGAGACGATCTGCCTTACACTAATGCATCGGATTACTTCAGCACAGATGCTTATTCCGCACCGGATGCCCTGACAGCAAAGGCTTATCCCACAGGTGTGCCTTTCGCAATTACCTATGTTACAAACGGTGGAATTTGGCAGGGGAGTGGTGCATCCTCCTATACCCGTGTGATCGGTGTGGGACTTCCGGATGAATCTGTGATCAGTAAGACAGGTTTTGGTTTTGCAGGATGGTATGAGAGGTCTGACTTTGCAGGCACTCCTGTTGCGGTCATTCCTCCCGAAACCACCGGGGATAAAACACTCTATGCAAAATGGGCAAGCCTCGTTGAGATTTCTACTGTAGAGGAATACTTAGCGTTTGCAAATGCTGTGAACAAAGGAAACAGCTACAGTGACAAATATGTGTTCTTATCAGCTGACCTTGATTTTGGAGGTCAAACCATTCCGGCAATCGGCACTATTACCGCTCCTTTCTCCGGTGTTTTTGATGGACAAGGTCATAGCTTGAGCAACTTTACTGTCTCCGGCGAGGATGCACAGGGTGTGGTTGGTTATCTGAAGCAGGGGACTGTCAAATACCTGACGGTAGAAAATGCGACCATCTCCGGTAAAACTAACACCGGCTCTGTGGTAGGCATGAATCAAGAGGGATTGATTTACGGATGTATGAGTTCTGCGCAGGTCAAGTCCACATGGACAACCTACGAATACAGTGTCATGAGCCAAAATGTCCGTTACGGTTCCGATCCCTCTCCCAACAATACCGATGAGCGCATCCCCCGTATGAAAGCCTTCCTGCAGAGCTACAAGCCTGATATCATCGGTTTCCAGGAATTCGATTCTACATGGCAATCTGTGATTGAAAGTGTTTTGACAGGCTATGGAAAGCAATGTGTGTTCAGTAATACCACTGCAAAAAATGCCGGAAGCCCTCTGTACTGGAACAGTACGAAATTTACGGCACTGGAGCAGGGAACGTTCTGGCTTAGCGAAACACCTAATGTCATGTCCTTGGGATGGGGGGCGGAACACTATCGCTCCTGTAGCTATGCTGTTTTGAAGGTGAAGAGCAACGGCATGATCGTCATCGCCGCAAATACCCACCTGGATCATAAGGTGGTAGAGGCTCAGATCAACGGCATGAATCTGGTCATGGATCGAATGAATGCATTGAAGGATAAGTATTCTGCTCAAGGCTATAAAGAGATTTACTTCCACATTTCCGGAGACTTTAATGTAGATCCCTCAAACGAAGTGATCAAGAATCTAAGCAAACAGCTTACGGAAGCTCGATATGCAGCTGTGAGTCTCGGTACTCCCGTAAATCAAAATTCATTCAGTGCGTATAATGCTACTCCCACCAGACTTATTGACTATATTTTCGTCAGCAATAACACCGATGTTACCTACTACAAAGTGGCCTTGGATAAAATCGACGGTAATGCGATTTCCGATCATTACGGTCTGTATAGCACAGTGCGTATCGGTGGTAATTCTCACGGAGGAATTGCCGGTGAAAATAACGGTATGATCTATGGCTGTGCCTATACGGGAAGTATCAACTCCGAAGGCGGTACTTCCGGCATCGCCGCAGAAAATAACGGACGGATCTTAAGTTGCTACAGTCAATATACCGCAAGCGCCACGGGAGTTTTTGCAAATGCAATTACAACAAAATATAGTTGTGGCAGAGTTGATCACTGCTATTACCAGAGCGGTAGTGGCTTGTCCGGCGCAGGCTCTACGGTTTCCGATTTAAAGGCAACAAATGTTCCTACTAAGCTTAACAGTATGCTGAAGCTTTGGGTACGGAAAAACGGAGTGAACGATGGACTTCCTTTTATCTGCAGGAATCATCAGTATGTTTACGCCGACAACGGAAATGGTACGCATAAGGGAACTTGCTCTCTTTGCGGAGTAACCGTAACAGAGTCGCACAATCCTGTGATTGATCCGGCAGTTGCACCGAACTGTACTGCAAGCGGTTTAACGGAAGGTACACATTGCTCTATATGTAATGGGGTTTTGACTGCACAGAACACTGTGGCTGCTTTGGGACATAATTACAGCTATAAAGCAAGCAAAAATCCCACTGTCTCTGCATCAGGCACACTCACCGGGACTTGTTCCCGTTGCTCCGGCACGACCACTGTGACTCTGCCCAAACTGAACACCACGGATTACACCAAGACCACCACGAAAGCACCTACCTGTACCGCAACCGGCACAGATAAGTACACATGGAAGACCACCACTTACGGCTCTTTCTACTTCAATGCGACAACCGCCGCAAAGGGTCATACTTCCGTTGCAGATCCTGCAGTCGATCCTACCTGTACTGTTACAGGCTTGACTTCCGGCGCACACTGCTCTGTCTGTAATGCAGTTTTGACTGCACAGACCACTGTGGAGGCATTGGGACACAATTACAACAGCGTAGTAACTGCTCCTACCTGTACTGCACAGGGCTACACCACTCATACTTGCTCTCGTTGCTCTGACAGCTACAAGGATACTTATACTACTGCAATCGGTCACAGCTACACCTACAAGGCTACCAAGAATCCCACTACCTCCGCAACCGGTACGTTGACGGGAACTTGCTCCAAGTGTAACGGCACGACCACCGTAACCCTGCCCAAGCTGAACACCACGGATTACACAAAGACAACCACCAAGGCGCCCACTTGTACCGCCACCGGTACGGATAAGTACACATGGAAGACCACCACTTACGGCTCTTTCTACTTCAATGCGACTACTGCCGCAAAGGGTCATACTTCCGTTACCGACAAGGCTGTTGC
>JAZMZW010000106.1:0-14755 GCA_045586205.1 Faecousia sp.
TGCCTCGGGAACGTTGATCTTGTTGTTGCTCTTCATAGTTTCGCATCTCCTTTTCTGTTCTTGAAGTCCTCAAATGTAACATTTGATTTCCTCGGTGGTAGTTTGTCCCCGGAAACAAAAATTATCATTGACAATTTTTGATAGAAAAAGATATAATAGAATTGTAATTAGTTTCCTTATAGGAGGACGAAAACATGAAACGATTGTTGGGGATTCTTTTGGTTTTGGCTATGTTTTTATCCCTGTTGTCGGGGATGGCCTTGGGTGCGGAAATCGTGGAGGATGGTGCAACGGTGGAGGCTTCCGAGAAGGAAGATACCAGAGCGCCGAAGAATAAGGATATTTTCCTGTCTACGGTGGATGGCTGGCCGGGGTATGAAGAGATTTTTACCACACCTGCCTTCAGTGGCAGAGGAGACGATTTTACCGACAACGGACAGATGGTCTCCTATTTGAAGTCCTTACTGCCCACTTGCGGAAACATGTATTATTTCACCTTGGGCTACTCCCCTACTTACAAGCTGGAAACTCCTCTTGTGGTATTCACCAAAACGGATCTGACGGGCATGAGTATGGAAGAAGCGGCTGTTGCCGTCCGTGGAAACGGGAAAGCTACCGTTCTCCATCAGGCACAGATCCACGGAAATGAGCCTGCGGCGGGAGAAGGCTCTCTTGCCCTTGCGGGGGCTCTTGCCCGTGGGGATCTGAAGGACTATAACGGCAAGGATATTCTGGACACCCTGAATATCATGATCATTCCCAGAATCAATCCCGATGGCTCTTACAAATTCCAGAGAAACAATACCGCAAACGGCATCAACCTGAACCGTGACTATCTGGTGGTGAAAAGCACCGAGGTGGAGCTGGTGCTCAATGCCTACAACGCTTTCCTCCCGGAAGTGGTCATTGATGCCCACGAATGGACACCGGACAAGACCTCCGGCACAGGTTTCTTTGACGATCTGCAATTATGGGCGGCAGGAAGTCTGAACAACACTTCTTCCATGCTGGACAGATCCATTACCATGATGGAAACGGTCTTCGATGCCGCCGAGGAGCAGGGCATCCGTCCTTACTACTATCAGGGCATCATCACCTTCGGCGCAGGTAGCAACTCCATCGGCCCCTGGTATTTCGGACTGCGAGGCTCTCTGGGCTTCTGTGTGGAAACCAGAGGCATCGGCATCGGCTGGTCTCATTTTGAGCGCCGAGTCATTTCTCAATATTTTGCTTCGGAAAGCTTCATCCAATACACCGCCGCTCATGCTGATGAGATCATTTCCGCAGTGAAGCAGGAACGCTCTCGCATTGCGGAGGTTGGCGCAGAATATGACGAGTCGGACCAACTGGTACTGCAACACAAGTCCCGTAGCTATGACAAGACCTATATCCGTCCCACGGTCAGCACAAGCTCCAATTCCGTGGTCAATCCCAATGCTACCGCCAGACCTACCATCTACGATGTGGCAGGGCGCACCCGTAGCCGTCCCACAGCTTATCTCCTCCGTTCCGGCACAAGCAATCTCCAAACGGTGCTGAAGACCTTGGATAAGCACAATATCCGCTACATTAAGCTGGAGGAAAGCCTGTCCTTGACTGTACAGAAGTACAGTGGCAGCGGAAGCAGTGCTTCCCTGTCCTCTGAGCAAAGTGTTACCTTCCCCGCAGGGTCTTATGTCTTCCCCATGGATCAGGAGGGTGGAAATGTTCTTGCCATGCTTATGGAGCCGGATGTCAGTGACACAGCTTCCTCCTCCGATGTACTGTCCACCTTTGTGCAGAAAAAGACCCTGAGTGCAAGCTCCATATACCGCTTCACCGGCTCTTTGGATGTGTTTGCCGAGAGCTTTGAGGTCAGCTTCCGTCAGGAGGACGGAACAGTTCTCCAAACCGCTACTGTGAAAAAGGGTGAAAGTGCCGTCTACAGCGGTGAAACACCCACAAAGTCCTACACGGAGGATGTCCATTACACCTTCACCGGCTGGGTCAAGGAGGACGGCTCTCCTGCGGACTTAAGCAACATTACCGCAGACAGGGTCTTCTATGCATCCTTCCAAAGCTCGGCTCACAGCTATGACTCTAAGGTAGAAACCGAAGCCGGCTGTACCGCAGAGGGTCTGAGGCTATATTCCTGCACAGAGTGCGGAAGAAGTTACACAGAATCCATAGAAATTCTCCCCCACACTACAGAGCTGAGGAATGTAAAAGCTCCTCTCTGCAATGCCCCCGGATATACGGGAGATCTCATCTGCATCCATTGCAACACCGTGGTGCAAAAGGGCGAAGTGCTCCCCGTCCTCGACCACAGTCCTACGCTCATTGCCGGCAAGGAAGCCACCTGTACCGCCTCCGGCCTCAGTGACGGAGAGATTTGCGAGGCTTGCGGTTTGACCCTCCGTGCCCAAGAGGTTCTGCCCCGTTTGGGACACAGCTACGGCTATGAGGATCTGGGAGACGGAAGCCACCTGCGGAAGTGCATCCGCTGTGAAAAGAGCAACACCGAAAGCCACAGCTATGAAAACGGCCTGTGTGTCTGCGGTTTGACCGTAGTCACGGAAGACAGCGCTCTGAAGCTGAATCACAGCTTGAATCTGGCTTCCGACATTTCCGTAAATTATGCTGTTGCCAAGGAGCTTCTGGAGGGCTATGATGTCAACAGCCTCACACTGGAATGCACCCTCCCCCGGTTTGACGGGAATTTCCTGATTGGAGAAAGCACTGTCCGCATTGCGCCTGTGGAGCAGGGAAAGTATTATTACTTCACCTTGGAGGGGCTGACGGCAGTGAATATGAACGACAGCATTCAAGCAGTTCTGTACGCCACCAAGGACGGACAGCGCTACTGCTCTCCCGTAGATAGCTACAGCATTGCAAGCTATGCCTATTCTCAGCTGAATAAGGCAGAAGCAAGCCGGAGCTTGAAGACTCTCTGTGCAGACCTTCTGCGCTACGGCTCTGCGGCGCAGATCCACAAGGAATACCGCACCACTGCCCTTGCAGACAGCAATATGACCGAGCTTCATCGCAGTTATCTCAGCGATCTGTCCCTGGTGACCTTTGGCAGTACCAACGAAGTCCTGGAGGACATGGACAATGCTCCCATTGTTTGGGCAGGTAAGGCTCTGGATCTGAATTCCAAGGTTTCTCTGAAGTTTATTTTCTCCCTTGGGGAATATACGGGGGCTGTGGAGGAACTGCAACTGAAGGTGGAATACAAGGATCTTGCGGGAGATGATCAGACCGCATGGGTCACAGGTGCGGAAAGCTACGGAGAGATCTCCGGACGCTATGCCTTTACCTTTGACGGACTCCTTGCCGCCCAATTGCGGACGATGGTGGCTGTGGCTGTGTATGCCGGTGAGAGCCGTATTTCCCAGACACTTCGCTACAGCGCTGATACCTACGGAAACAACAAGACAGGTACTCTGGCTGAGCTGTGCAAGGCACTGTATGCATATTCCGACAGTGCGCTGGATTACTTTAAAAACTAAAATATATATAATTTGCCGCCCAAGGGTCTGAGAGTAAGATCCTTGGGCGGCAGTTTTTTATACTAATTGTATATCCTTGTACATTTCGGAAAACTGTCAACTTGGGTCGGCTTACAGTCACGCTCCAAAGAATCTTCTTGCGCTGTCGGAGTAGGCAAAGAGGGCTTTGCAGAGGGTGAGGAGCGTGCCGGTTTTGTTGTTGCCGTAGGTATCGGGGCTGTATTCCAGTGTACAGGACACGGGAGCTTCCCCGTGGTAAATTTGGGCGGAAACCACGGAGCGAAGCTCGGCGGCTACCAGTCCGTCGAAGGTGAAGGCGTACCAGCCCTTGCTTTCGTTATAGACTGTGGGGGCTGTAAGGATCTGCATACACTGTTCGCCGTCGATGCCTAAATAGGAGATGCGGACAGACAGCTCTTCCGCCTCTTCGGCATAGGCGCCGGGATCGAAGATCAGCTTCAGGCTGACCTTGGAGGCCAGATCCAGTGATTTTCCAGCCCATGTGACTGCGGGAGACTTGAGATCTTCCAGAATTCGGTTATGATTTCCGAAGGTCACAGTCTCTGCATCACTGAGATATTGGCGGTGAAGCTCTGTCATTTCCCCGTCTGCAAGGCTGTTTGTGGCGTAGTCCTTGTAAAGCTGTGCCTTTGCGCCGTAGCGGAGGAGGTCTGCGCAGAGAGTCTTCAGGCTCTGAGATACACCTTCCTTATTCAGCTGAGAGTAGGCATAGCTTGCTACGGAATATTCATCGGTCTCGGAGATGAATTCCTGCTCGCCCTTACGCATATGTAGGGTAGCGGTGATGGTATCATTCATCTCCACCGCTGTCACGCCGTTGAGGACAAAGTAGTAGTAATTGCCCTTGCTCTCAGGCAGGAGGGTCAGGGCTTCCACACCGGACTGTCCATTGACCTCTGCTTCCAGATAGAAGCTGTCATAGTCCCCAAGCTCATCCTTGCTGATGAGGTAGTTCACGGAAATGTCCGCAGACAGATCCAGACTGTGGCGAATAGTCACTTCCCCATCCACAGTAAGGGGATCATCTACGGGAGTTTCTTCCAGACAGGCATTCATGAAGACTGCGGCGGCCTCCAGTGTATAGCCGTCTACCTCGAAGCGGTAGAGAGGCTCTTCCAAGGCTGTGCCACGCTTCCAACTCTCAGTATCCTTGGAAAGAATGGTGTTGTCATCATCGGGGAGATCGGAGCGAGTGGGCTTAAAGCCATAGGCAACCTTCAGATCTGTAATGGAGAGAATGTTCTTTGTCTTATCCCCGCTGCGGTAGGCATTGTAAAGCACCAGATACACATCTCCGCTCTGAGGAATGCTCACATCATCCAGAGCGTAGTACATGGATGTGCCGGAGCGCAGATCCTTGACCACCTTACTCAGCACCTTCAGCCCTGTACCTGTCAGATCCGGCAGGGATACGAAGCCGGCGGCAAGGAGGGCGGAGTCACCCAGAATGGTCTTTGCACCGATATCCACGCTCATGGGCTTCTCTTTGGTGTCCAGGATCAGCTTGAAGGCAACCGCCTCACCAGGAGCAAGATAGACCTCGTTCTTCGGGCCGACCTTGTTGTAGGTATCCACATTGGCGGCAATGTGGTCATTGACCTTGACACCGGAAATGTAGCCGCTACCGCTGAAGTCGGTGCTGTCTACAAACAATGCACCGTCCGTCCCATTGCTACCCAAGGTGGCATTGGAATATTCTGCTTCCGACAGGAGGGTGTCACGGACTTCCTTCACATATGCCCATGCTTCTCCGTCTCTGCGGTAGGCCCTTTGGGCGATAAGTTCGTGTTCAGTGAGAACATCCTTTTCCCCATTGATGGGGTCATAAATGCGGATGGCATCCAAGTAGAAGTCTCCTCCGCGATTCAAGAGGGCAATGGGACTTTGTGTGGCCTTATTGACCCAGAGCTTGACAGTATATCTGCCATGCGCCAAGCCCTGTACGCTGACCACGGGGATCTGGGACAGCTCCAGCTCGCCCTTGTTATTGACAGTCATGGACTTGATTCCATTGCCGTTGCTGTCCCGTACCTCTACACGGATGGTGGCCTGTTCCTTACCTGTACGGCTGATGATATCGAAGCCCGTACCCGTGAAGTCAAAGCTTGCCTCAGTATAGACAGAATTGTTATAGTCATTGGGAACGCCCTTGCCCTTGACATAGAGGGCAGTATCGTTGGAGAAGCCCCCGTCCTCTGTATAGGTGCTGTCGTAGCCGTAGACCGTTTTGTAAATGTCCGGCAAGGCTTCCGCAGAGCCTATATAGAGATAATCAACGGTGACTGTGCCCAGTTCTTCGATGGACTTACTGACGATGTTGTTAATACTGAAGCGAATGCCGGAGATCTTCTTCTCACTGCGGATATTATCCCGTAGGGGGATACGGACGGTGACATATTCCCCATTCAAAGCCCCGGCATTATTCACACGGGTGGAGTCCGACGCCGTCACAACGGTGTCCTCATCATTTACCCAGGAATCCGGCCCTGTGTAATAGTGAATTGTCACACGGACATCCGTTGTCCCCGGCTTTTGTATATAATTATGGAGCTTGAAACGGATCTGGGCATATTCCGCATTTTCGGGATTGTAATTCAGCTCTCTGGGGCGCATGATATCCGGCCCTGATTGCAGATAAACTGAGGCAGTCTTTTCATAGCCCGTGGGAGTCATGGTGAAGGAGACAGTACCGTTTGCATTGTCTGCGACCAAGGACCCGTGATGGCCTGCGTTGGAACTCCAATTGCCCGTCAGGTCGAAGTTGTGACCCAAATAGGCGGGGTTTTGTTCATAGCGCAGGCGGTCTTCTTCCGTATCCGTAAAATCGGTGAACAGAGGCAGATCTGCGGGGGATTCTCCCTTAGGCCCAACATAAATATAGTCGATGGTCACTGTACCGGTGTTATCGGAGTCTTTACTGCGGATATGAACAAAGCGTAGACCGATGGAGGTGATGCGATGGACAGAGCGGAAGCGTTCGGTAAGCTCGAAGGTGGCAGTCATCCACTTCCCTGCCTCATAGGTAAAGAAGTAATCCACATCGGCATACACAATATGATCCGTTCCGTTGTCATCGTCAAAATGGTAGTCTATCTGCACCTTAGGATTTTTGCCCGAAGCTACCATGCAGTCATCGATTTTGAAGCGAACCTGCAAAACCTCTGCGGCATAGGGATCATAATTCAAGGGAGCGTAGCTTCCTCTGCCGGTCCAGGGATAGATTCCGTGGGTGGTGGAGGTCATGAGCTTGGGGCCGTAGTTGCTTTCCCCGCTGTAAAGCTCGTAGGTTACGGGAATGGTCACAGTGCCTTCTTTATTGTCGATGGTATAGTCACTCTGGGTGCCTGTTGCATTTGTGCCCCAGTAGCCGTTGGTAGCATCGTCAAAGTTGTACCGACCGTAGACATCCTGATGGTAACGATCCCGATCGGCGGCTGTGTTGTCGAAGGAGAAATAGAGGGAGTCTTCCTGTGCCATAGGACCGATGTAGAGGTAATCCAAGGTGATCTTTGCGGTCTTCCCTTCTGCGGGATGGAGCTTGTTGAAGAAGATCTGGACACTTTGAAGCTTGCCCACTGCACGGGATTTTACGGGGAAGCTGTATTCCACAAAGCCTTTATCCAGAATGTCTTCCCAATCCACGATGATCTTGGTATCCACACCGGGATTGTTGCTTGCACCTTCCACACCTTCAATGACGGTGTAAAGGATGATCTCCATTTTCTTATTCACATCAGAGATCACTGCATCGTCAATACGGAAGCGTAGCTTGCAATAGGTATTTGCTCCAATGGTGTAATTCAGGGGCAGAGCCTCCCAGGAAGTGCCGGTCTTGAAGTAATGATAGTCACGATCCTTGGTGCTGATGTCCAAGGTAAGGTTTCCGTCGGACATGCCCGCTACATCCTTGGACACGCCGTTGTTGTCGTACCAGTTGGAGATGTCCGTGAAGTCATTTCCGCCGTAAATGCTCCGGGTGTAACGCTCTTGATCCTTGCCGTCAGTTCCGAAGTCGAAGAACAGATAGCTATCCTCTCCCGTAGCGCCAAAGGTGAAGCCGTCAATGTTGGCAAGATCATAGGAGGTCTGTCCGTATACCACCATATAGATTTGATGGACACCGGAGGAGACCGTCATGAGGAGATTCTCCGTATAGGCCAGGCAATGGGCGGAGGCCTTCAGGGTGAAGCTTGCGATGCAGTTGTCACTGTGGATGCTGTCGGCATAGAAGCGGACATTGACACTGTTGTGCAGTCCTTGGGCATAGAGGGTCAGGGTCTTTTCCGCTCCCGTGAACTGCAGCTCATAGGTCAGGGTATCACCGCTGCGGAAATCCCGGACGATCATATTTCCGTTCTCGTCAGCGGTTTCCGGCACAGTTGCCGCCAGCTTTTCCAAGGTGCAGGCATCCATATGCTCTGCACGGATGGACTCGGTGGCATTCCGTGTGCGGTACAGATCCTGCAGGAAGGCAACGCATTCCGCATCTCTGTCGGTTTGGATACCGCTATAGCCACGCTCCAGAAGCTTGAGCCATGTGGGAGAGTTATCATCCCCACCGTAATAGCCTTCTTCTGCAAGAGTACTGCAGAAAAGCTTGATACCCTCATTCAGACAGTGGGCCTCAAAGCCTTGGATCAGGCCGGCCTCTGCTTCCATAGTAATATCTGTATAGGTCAGCTCCACTGCCTTCAGGTAGCTACCCTTTTTCAAATGGGCATCAATGTTGGAGACACTTGCTCCACTGCCTACATAGTACAGGTACATAATACTGTCTGCAACCTGCTGTGCAGTGGTCGTTTGACCGGGATGGGCAGTATTCCATGCGGTAGCGGCGGCCTCAAACCAGTTGTCCTTCTCGTCAAAGAGGGTAGCTGCTGTCTTATTGCTCTTGAAGTATACATTCTCCAGCATGTCATACTCTCTGACCAGAACATAGACGGCGGCGAAGACCTGAGAGCTGTTACACTTGTCCAGACTGATGAGGGTGTCGGGCCCGAAGGCGGTGACCATCTCCAGTGCATCATCCAGACGGGACAGGTACATTCTGCCTCCCGCTGTGGCGGCAGAGCCGTAATGCTCACTGTAGCCCGTTAACTGATTCAGAGCATCTGCCTGCTCCTGTGTCAGGGTGTAGCCTAAACCAAAGCCCTTGTAGCTGCGGAGGTAGTAGGTTTTCAGGGTATTCCATTCCAAATCGGACACTGCTCCGCTGGCCTTGCTGTTGTCCGAGGATTTCATACAGCAACGGGCTACCGAGGTATCATGATTCAGAACAAGGACGCCATCCTTGCTCAACTGCACATCCAGTTCCACAGCATCACTGCCAAGCAGGATACTCTCATAAATGGCGGCAAGGGAATTTTCCGGAGCTTTTCTCCAGTTTGCACGGTGGGAGAATACAATGGGTGTTCCGCTACTGAGCTTTCCCCTTGCATCCTGTGCCCCGAAGGAGGTCGTGGCGTTTTTTTCCGTTATGGCAATGTCCTCCATGGCATTTGTCTGCTCCGTGGGGGCAGTGCCGTAGTATTCCACATCCTGATATTCTGCGGCCACTTCCGCTTCCCCTACTACAGACCATTGGGAATTGGAAGACTCGAAGGCTCTGTCCGAATCCTCCTCAGAGCCTACATAAATGTAGTCAAAGGTAATTTTGCCCGGCTGTTTTTCCTGATCGGTCACAGTGACATTGAGCACGGAGAACCGCAGAGCGGAGATGCGACCTGCAGAACGGGCAGAATTCTTCACATCAAGCTTGATCTCGAAATAATCACCCGTTTTGAGATAGTTGGCATCGAATTCCTTAAAGTCCGTGAATTCATGGATTTCATCGGAAATACCGTCATCGGGATTCACATTCTTGGAGTTCCCTGTGTAATAGCGCACAATGATTTGGGGAGTTAGGCTCCGGGCGCTGAAGCCTTCCAGCTTCAGGCGGAGCTTTACCACCTCTGCATCCACAGGATCGTATTGCAGGACAAAGGGCTTGTCAAGTCCGGGACTGACCTGCACATAGTATTCCGAACCGGTGTTGGGAATGGACTCCACCGACATAGTTCCCGTGGTATTGTCATAGACAGGGGCGGAAAGTGCCACGGTTCTGTAAGACCAAGAGCCGATGTCAAAGTTTTTACCGCCGTATTGGGCTTGCTCATAACGCTTGCGATCCGTTGCGCTGTTGGTAAAGCCGAAGAACAGGTGGTCATGCAATGGTGCATCCTTCTCAGGGCCAATGTAGATGGAGTCAATATGGATAGATCCGCTACCTTCCAGATTCCAGAAATTCAGACGGATGGCATTGATATACTTTGCTTCCAGGAAGTCCTTATCCGTAACAGCGGCCTTTACCAGAACGAAATCTCCGTAAAGATCCATAGAATCGTCCAAAGGAATGGTCGTCGTGCCTACAATGGCATTCTTTACATTCTCTTCCATATAATCCAGTCGGATCTTGGCATCTGCGCCTATGGTAAGGCCTTCATCCAGCTTGAAGCGGACATAGAGTACTTCTGCCCCTTGGGGGTAATAGTACATATTTCTCTTGGCCTCAGTACCACCGGTCTGGACATAAGTATAGGTATAGGGAGATTTGCCCACAGACAGCACATCATCGGACAGGGTGGCAGACTCGTATTTTTTGGTGGAATTGTTGTATGTACCTACCCAGTTTTTGGCATCATAATTCACATAGCCGTATGTGGGACTGTTGTATCTGACCTGATCATCCTGTGTATTGGTGAAGTCAAAGAACAGAGAGCCAAGCTGTTGGGTTTGGATGACACCTTCAGCAAAGTCGGACTCGTAATACATCACATTGGCAGGGATGAGTGTCACCTCTACCAGGAAATATTTGTATTCCGTTTCACGACCGCTTTCATCCATGGCCTTACAGCCGGAGAGCTTATAGACCAGCCATATCCTTTGGGTCTGCTCCATGAAGTCCGTCAGGCGGAATTCCAGACCGGCATTACTGCGGTAGAAAGTGCCAACCTCGGTAGTATGGGATGTTCCCGTAGTTTTACAGCTCAGATCCATGGGAGCGGTTTTCAGAATCTGTCCGTTATAGCCGGAGAAGCTGATGCCTGCCAAATCTCCGATGAGGGAAATGCCGTCGGTGCGGATGTTATTGCGGATGGCATCCACAGGAATCTGCAAGGGCTTGCCATAGTCCAGCACAAGATCCTTTGCCGCCACAGTGGGGATAGAGCCTGTGACCTGATAAATACGGGTAGCGGCGCCGGTAACTGTGAAGACCTCACCGGGAATATCCTTGCGAATATAGTGGGCGGAGGAATTCATGGTGTTCTTGTAAGGACTATCCCCCTCCCCTGCAAATCTGCGGAAGCCGTAAAGACTGAACAGGCAGTCTCGGGGACAGCCCTTTGCCAACAGCTCCATCAGTTGCTCCTCTGACTCAAGAAGGACGCGGTAGCTACCTTGAGGGAGGCTTGTCTCCCCATCCATAGCGGTATCGAGCATGGCGAAGATCTCATCCGCGGTTTTCAGCACAGGGGTATCGGAGTTCACATTGCCCTCACTGTCCACTGTGCGGTAATAGATGGCCAAGTCGGAAATTCTTGTTTCCGCTCCGTTGGTTTTCTCCGTGTCGCAAAGGATCACGCTTGTGGAAGAGACATAAGTACCCAAGCTTTCATCCGTAAAAGTCAGGTCGTAAACGGGAACGGTACGGATGTTTTTCAGGTCAAAGCTGTAAGCAATGGTATCTCCCATAGCAACCAGTGCATTATCGATCAGCTCACCGCCCAAGCCTGTGGCAAGATCCGTTACGGAAGTGCCGTTGGAGGTGACGGCATACTGTCCCTTGGTGGTCAGGGTTTCTGTATCGACAATGTTGATGTTGGTAGAGAATTTCAGGTTGGAGGCGGTGGTGTGACGCTCGGCATAGAACATATCGAAGGTATAGACCTTACCTTCCTGCAACTTAGAGCCGTCTTTGAAGGTGAAGCTGTTGAGATACAGCTCGTCCATGACCGCTGTATGTGCGCCACCTAAGTCCATTGCAATTTCACCGTTAATGAAGAAATGGACATCATCGTCACCGGAGAATTTAAAGTGCAGATTCTGATCCTCGTAGTACACAAAGCTACCGTGAGCGTGAAGTGTGAAATGGAAGTTGGAATTCTCCGAATCGTAACCCCGGTAATCATAGAACCAGTTACTTCTGTCTGTGTCTACCGCAGGTGTCTGCCCTACGGGTTTCTCAAAGCCCAAGCCGTCAATGGGAGTGAAGTAGGGAGAGGCCTTTAAAACCTCAGTATCCCGAACAGGTACTGCATTGGAGATAAAATAGCCGTCGTATGCCATTTCCTTGGAGGAGTCCAGGGTGTACAGTCCCGTAGTTTCATCACGGTACATACGGAGGGTATCCCGTTCCTTGACCACAGTGTTATAGGGCAGAGCCTCTGCATTGGAGCTGAGGGAATTTTTGTTCATCAGATCCCCTTCGTCAACGGCTCGCCAGAGGTTGTTCATGAGGTAATAGGCAAGGTCGCAGTAGGTGGTGACATCTGCCCACTTGAGGACACCGCCGTTTTCCTTGGGGGTGGCCTTCTGGATGGTGGCGTCGACTGTACCAAGGGAGCTGATTTTATCCAGAATGTTGTAGTAGGTCATGTTCATACCGGGTGCAAGCTCGGAGTGGTCATAGCGGTACTTGGCTTCCATCACTCTTGCCACATATGCGACGGTTTGAGTGTCATAGATCAGCTGACCGTTGATCAGCTTCGGCTCGGTAGCGCCTTCACGGACGGTTTCCGTATTTCCCGTTGCAACCACATTGTCGATTGCCTTGCTGACCAATCTGCCGGGATACTTCCCCTCCGTAGTGCCGATCACTTGGCTACGGAAATTATATGCACCCTCTTCATACTCAAAGAGAATACTGTCCGCACGGAAGTCCAGGATCTCCACGGGGATATCGATAAACTCCGTAACGGTGTCCTCATGGGTCAGAATGTCCACATAAGCGAGGAGCTTTTCTGCCTGTTCGTCCATATCACCCTTGGCTTCTTCTTCCTGTTGCAAATCTGTGTGGTAGACTCGGTTGTTTTCATTGTACATGGACACAGATGTAATGAGGCAGTCAATGAAGGAGCTGTACTCCTCCGTAGGATAGCGGCCATCGGTGTTGCCATAGGCATAGGGCAGGACTCTTTGAATGGCATCATACAGCTCCAAGGACTGTGCTGCCACACGGAAGAGGGCAAAGGATGATCCGTCCACTTTGGGCCAGCCGTTGCTGGTGTCACCGAAATATTCCAGGATAATTTCCTCATTTTCATTGACAAAATAATGATAGGTGCTCTTATTTTGTCCAGTAATGGCAACTGTATCGTAAATCTTTGTGGTGTCTGTACCGCTATTATCATTAAAGCCTATTTCTTCCATATAGCCACGGTGGATGGTAGGGCCTTCCCGGAAGTCGTAGTAGTAGCCGTGATAAGGCTTCATCATAAAGCGATAATCGCTTGCGGCAGGAAGAAGGACAATGGCTTCATCGGTAGAATCCCAATTTACGGAATTGTTGGTGATCAAGACCTTTTGAGCGGCGAAGGCAGTAGTGGAGAACTCGGTGTGCAGGTCCAGCATGTAGCCGGACTTTGCCCCTTCCTCCATCTGAACAAAGTAGTAAGTGCCGTTGGCACGCTTGGTTTTCGAGGAGCTTGCTACAAGGGCATCTGCGGACAGGTCAAAAAGCTCGTTCTTCGGAGCAGCCAGATCGGCAATGGTATCCGTATAATCCAAGAATACACCATTAGGGTCAATGGCCTTGCGAGCATTCTCCAGAGCGGTAGCCATCTGGGTCATTTGGGTCTTCAGGGTGGCGTTGGAAAGAACGGTGCGATTTGCTTTATAGAGATCCACCGCTTCCCGTAATTTGGACTGAAAGGCATCGTATGCCTCTTGGTCAAAGCGTCCGTCGATATTGCCGTAGGCATAAGGGATCATGGTCTTCAGACTTTTGAACAGACCGATGGAAACGGGAGACAGATGGTACACATACATATCGTAGTGCTTATCTGTTGTGTTGGCATTGTTAGGTGTACGGAAGGAGTAGCTGTTGTGATTCATGTACATCGTGCCCGTACCAACATTCAAGGCATTGCTGGCACCTGTGCCCGCGGTCTTGAAGGAATAATAGGTAATGGCATTGGGAGTAGTTGCCATGTTACCCAGACTATCAGCCTCAAAGGAGTACAAATACCCGTAATGTTCGGTTTTTAAGGAAAAAGCCGTGCCTGCAGAATTGGCAGTGGCAAGGAGGGCGTAATCCAAATTGGTTTGCACAGGCTGATTGTTGGACATGGGAATGGTCACATGGCTCAGATGCTGGTATTCCTTACCTGCGCTGTTGGCATAGGAAAGGATCTTCTTTGCCTCGATTGCATGGTAAGTCCCTTTGGTATCCGCATTCATGCCCAGAATGAAATAGTAGTCCCCGGACACGATTTTGGAAGCATTGGAAATCAGCTCCGTACCGGGAGTCTGTAAGTCCATAAGCTCCTTGGGCTCTACCAAAAGTTCTGCGCTTCCACGCTCTTGGCTTTTTTCCTCGGGAAGGACATCTTCCCGAGCCTGCACCCATGGAGGGATCGTCCCGTTAAACAGTCCGAGCACCACACACAGGCACATAAGTAAGGATAGAATTCTTCTGAACATTCCTTTGGTCTTCATAAATATCTAACCTCCGTTCTGAAATCTGCCCCAAAGAGGAAGGCCTCCGGTGACAAATTATAAGTTTTCATCATATTATATCAAACTCAGTAAAATAATTCAACCTAATATAGATTAAATTACATTCGTAATAACCCAAATTTCTCGGCAAATGCGCCTAAAAGGGAATTTCTGTAAATACTTCTGAAAATAATGTAATGCATATTAAAGAATAAAACACAAACCACCGAGCCCGTAGAGGGATCGGCGGTCTGTGTGTATGTCATAGGATCTATCACGAATAATGAACGATGAAGATTGAAGAATTGAAGGATCGACTGCATCCATGAGATTTGAAATTTGCACAATCAGCCGTAAGAATGCGTAGCAACCATCAGTGATCGGCGAAGATGGCAGTGCAGATATACAACAAACTATGTAAGCTGTACTCGCCAATCGTAGGGCAAGCTGCCCCAGCTTGCCGGTGCAGGAAGTGCGTACTTCTGAAACGGCTTCTTGGCTTGCTGTTTCATAATTACTTTGTTGCGTTGAATTACGGTTACCCTGTT
>JAZMZW010000107.1:0-10532 GCA_045586205.1 Faecousia sp.
GGGTGGTGGTAGGTGTGGGAGGCTCTCCCTTGACCCACTGTGCATACATGGGGGGGACATCGCTGGAGGAGGTGCTCAGAGTTTTTGCAATGGTAGTAGAGGTATAGGCCGTACCGCCACTGATGGAATTGTACCAGCCCTTCAGATAATAACCGCTACGCTGAGCGGTGGGCAGAGTACCCATAGGCTTACCGCTGCGGCAGTAGAAAGTGCCTTCGCTCCGAGAATCGGAGCCTACGGTTCCGCCGTTGGCGTAGAGGTGTGCGCAGTAATAGGTGGTGCTGAAACGGTCATAGCCTCCGTTCAGGTACATATTGGCCTCATCCATACGACGGCGCATATGAGCGTCGGAGAGTTTACCGGCGGAGTTGACCCAAGCACCCATAGCACTGATGAAATCAGCCTCGGAGGGATGACCGTACATAATGTACTGGTAGATCCGATAGCCGGAGCTCATCCACTGGGCGCCCAGGTTGTAAGTAAAGCTGATGATAGCATCGTACTGATGCTGGTTATGCTTGATAGAGGACTTGGCAAGGAGCTTGTCAACGGATTTCTCAAAGGCGGAGACTTCTTTGCGCAGGAGGCGATCTGCCTCGCTCTTGCTGATGCCATTGGGATAATCATCGCGATCGCACTTGCTACCGTAGCCCACGGAGTACTGACTGTTATCCCATCTGGGCTTGAGAATGAAGCCCTCTGTATCCTTCAGGAATTGGATACAGGCCTCACTGGTTTTCAGGGTGTAGCCGTTGATGGTGGAACCACCTGTGCTGGTCTGTCCCAAGTTGGGGTTAGACACCAGGGAATTGGACCAGTGGGCATAGACCGTGCGGTTGGAGCCGGCGGTGGTGGAATTGTGGATGTGGTCGCCGGAGGAGGCTGTGGTGTACCAGCCGGCAAAGTACTTTCCACTCAGCTTGGGAGTGGGGAGGGAGCCGTAGACCTTATTAAGGGGATAGCAAACCACCAGATTGGAGGACACCATATCGCCTCCGTTGGGATTGAAGATCACATAACGGAAGTTGGCTTCTACATTTCCGTTGTAACTGCCGTAGAGGAAAAGCTTGACCTCACGGAGACGGCGGGTGAGCTTCTGTGCGGACACAGCTTCGCTTCCGTCCTTGACCCATGCGGTGAAGGCACTGGCAAGGGAGGCATCGCTGTAGCTCTTACTTGCGATGACCTTTTCAAGGTTGTAACCGGAGGTAAAGGGAGCAGAGGCGGGATAGGCTACCGCCATATCCACCAGAGCATCAAACTGATACTGCTTCAAGCTCAAACCATAGGTTTTGCAGAAGGTATTGACCTCCTTCTCTGCCTTGGTCAGATCGTAGCTCTGTCCGGCTTGCTGTTCTTTGATGAAGGCTTTGCCGTCAGAACTGGTGGTCATGCTTCCGGCTGCGTAGGTGGGAACCCACAGCTGTGCAAGCAGGAAGAGGATCAAGAGGAGACTGCATAATCGTCGTTTCATCGTTTCACTCCTAAAAATTTCTATAGAATGATGACTTTATATTAACAGAAAACGACGAAATAGTCAAGGGTTTTGGTCAAAATGTTGCGGGAAAAATCAAAAAATTACAAAAAAGAAACAATATACTGTGTCCAGACTGAAAAAAAACAGTGCCTGTGATCTCCTGAAACGGAAAAAATTACCGTTAGAAGTTCACAGGCACCGTGAAAAAATATTTTGAGAACTGTCCCATTTATTGGACACTCCATTTGTTATACTGGGAGTATAGGAGTATAACAAAGAGAAAGGAGTGCATACAATGAAACAGCTTAGAAACAAGATCCTTGCATTACAGGAGGGCATCGCACAGGAGGAACGTCTGGAAAGCCGTCTGGATCTGACGGAGACCTTTTCCGTGCTGGCCATGATCGGAAGCTTCCTGCTTTTGGTCGCCGCCTGTCTGGCTAGTCTTTGACATTGCGGTGGTACAGCAGATCCAGCCCCTTCAGCATGAGATTCCGTTCGTAGATCATCTTGTGCTTGCACAGGGGTAGGATGAATTTGGAAATGCCTCCGGTAATGACGATCTTTGCCGAAGCATTCAGTTCTGCCTCCATGCGATCCAGCAGACCGTCGATCTGTCCGGCGGCACCGAACATAATGCCACTTCGCATACAGTCACGAGTGTTTTTGCCGATGGCAACCTTAGGCTCTTCCAGACTGATGCCCGGAAGCTGTGCAGTCCTGCCGGTGAGGGCTTCCATAGAGATCTTCACACCGGGGCAGATGCAGCCGCCTACAAAGCTTCCGCCTGCATCCACAGCGGTGATGGTGGTGGCGGTGCCCATGTCTACCAAGAGCAGGGGAGCGCCGTAGCGTGCAATGGCCGCCACTGCCGCAACGATCAGGTCACTGCCCACCTCTGCGGGATTGTCCATGCGGATGTTCAGACCGGTTTTGATCCCCGGGCCTACCACCAAGGGCTGTTTTCCCGTGAGCTTGCGGATGGCGGTTTTGATGGAGTTCAGCACCGGGGGAACGACGGAGGAGATGATACAGCCCTCGATCTGATCCCGGGGAACTTCAAAGAGATCCAGCATATTTTTCAGCTCCACGCAATACTGGTCGGAGGTTTTGATCAGATCCGTGGCGATCCGTGCTTCAAAGAGAATTTCACTGTTGGCAATGCCACCCAGTACGATGTTGGTATTTCCAATGTCAATGGCTAAGATCATGTAATTTCCTCCTGTAGATATCAGAGCAGTTGCTTGATCTCACAGCGAACCACCTGTCCCTCGTGGACATAGGCAAGGCCGTAGCTTGCGCCGTAGCCCTTGCAAGAGCCGGGGTTCAGGTAGTGGACGCCGTTGCTTTCCTGATACATGGCCTGATGGGTGTGACCGAAAAGCACCAATTGGGCTTCTGCCTGTCGGGCGGCCATGACCAGACTCATCATACCGTTTTTTACATTATACTTGTGTCCGTGGGTGGCGAAAATACGCACCCCTGCCAGCTCTGTTACCAGCTCTGTGGGAGCAGTGGGGCACAGACTGTCGCAGTTTCCGCAGACCCGGTAAAAGGGAATGTGGGGAAATTCTGCCGCCAGTGTGTCCGCATCGGAGTCGTAATCCCCCAAGTGGAATACGGCACTGGGACAGGAGATCTCCAGAAGTCGTCGCATACGGCTCAGATCTCGGTGGGAATCGGACAGGATCATCAGTTCCATAGTGTCACCCTTTCCTCTGTCCTTGCATAGAATAGAACGCAAGGGAATAAGATTTTCTTCATTATAGCAGATAAAGGGACAGGAGGCAAGGAATATGAGTACGGAAAATGGGAAAAATCCAAAAATTTCTTCCAAGGAGATGCAACGGGTCATGTCTTCCCAAGAGGGAAAGGAGCTGTTGAACCTTCTTTCGCGGAGCGGAGGATTGCAAGCGGCAATGGAGGCCTTCCGTAAGGGGGATATGCAAGGGGTGCAGTCCGCACTGCAACCGGCACTGCAAACCAAGGAAGCGGAACAGCTGATGGAAAAGATCAACGGAAAGTAGGTGAGTCAGACGGAGGGTGTAGAGGAAAAGCTGAATCAGATCCTCAATGATCCCGACAGCATGGCGCGGATCTTTTCCCTTGCGCAATCCTTTGGCATGGGTGGGGAGAGCCGAGAGCCACAGCCCTCTCCCCCTCCCGAGGCACAGCCCGTCCCCCTGGACGAGGGGATGATATTCAATATGCTCCGCATCCTGCAACAGATGCAACGATCCGATCCGGCGCAGGATGCACTGCTGTGTGCGTTGCGCCCTTATTTGCGAGAGGATCGGCAGGAAAAATTGGATCGAGCCATTCAGTTGGCCCGTCTGTCCTCTCTTGCCAAGCTGGCAATGGGGAATTCCGGCTTTCTGTTCGGCACGAAGGGGGGATGAGCCATGTACGGACAGTACCAACAGCGACGGGGTACTCCCTGCCCACGGCGGAAGGAAAGCCCCCCGGAGCCCCCCACAGCCCCATCTCCGGGACGCAGGGAAGAGACTCACCCCAAGCCCCCCTGCCCACAGCAGAGGGGAAAAACCGCAACACTGCCTAAAACTCCACCACAGTGTCACGGAGAGGAGACTCCTCCAAAGCCCCCCTGCCGGCAACGGGAGGAAGACCTACGGGAACTGCCCAAAGCCCCACAGGGAGCAAGCCCCTTTCCAAGCTCCGGGAACATGGCTCTGCCGGGCTTTTTGCAGACTCTCCTGCCCAGGGGCAACAGCGGAGACCTTCTGGCTCTGCTGATCCTCCTGCTCCTCCTGTCCGAAGGTCGGGAAGAGGCACACAACACCATACTGACCCTGCTGATTTTCCTCCTCCTGTGAGGCAATGGACAATGAGTCCGAGTTGACAGTGAAAAATTTCCGGAATTGAAAAATGTCGCTTTCGGTTTTGCACGATCTATCGTTAGAATATGTAGGGCCGATCATCGATCGGCGATGCAGGTACTATCGTTATTAGAAGGTTCAGATCCAAAAGCAGGGGCTTTCAAGTTAGTGGCCTCCTCCGACGAGGAAGCCGCTATGTTGAAGCCCCTACTTCTGTGCTTGGTGAAGCGTTATCGCTGAAAAAAGCAACCTCCGGGGAGGTTGCTTTTTTCTATATGCTTTCTTCAAATGGGCTTCCGTTTCAATTCCGGAAACTTTCCACTTTCAGCCTTCAACTTGCGGCAAAGTAGGCCTTTGCGCTGTCGGAATAGGCAAAGAGGGCTTTGCAGACCTCTGCCAGTGTGCCGGTTTTGTTGTAGCCGTAGGTGTCGGCGCTGTAGATCAGCTCCTTGGACAGGGCACGGCCGTCCTTGTGGCAGACTGTCAGGTGCAGGACGGTGCGAAGCTCTGCGGCAGTCAATTGAGAGAAGCGGAAGGTGTAAAGCTCTCCGCTTTTTTCTGCATCAAGGGCTTCTGTTTCATAGCTGACCCTCTGCCCATCTCTGTCCCGATATTCGATCAGGAGTACCCAGTCCTCATCACGGAGTTCGGGGTCAAGCTTTTCCGTGCGGAAGGTCAGAGCCACTCTGGTGTCCAGTGCCAAGCCCTTTCCCGTCCAACGGAAGCTCTCCTTGGATAGATTGCCTAATTCCATATAATGATCGGGGAAGCTGACGGTCTCCAAGTCTGTAAGATAGGCTCGGTGGCTCTCTGTCATGGCACTGTCTGCAAGGCTCTCTGTGCGATAGCCCTTGTAGCTCTGTGCCTTTGCCCCGTAGCGCAGAAGATCTGCACACAGGCTCTTCAGGGAAGCAGGGCTGTTGCTCCTGTTCAGCCGGGAATAGGCATAGTCCGCAATGCTGTAGCTGTCAGCGGAGGAGGCATAGGGCTGTCCGTTTTTTCTGCCGTAAAGGACGGCGTCCAGTCTGTCGGTCATTTCCACCGCCGTCAAGCCCTTTAAGGTGAAGTAGTAATATTCGCTTTCTCCCCGTTCTTCGGGCAAGAGCCTTCGGGTCACGGTTTGCCCCTCACTGTTTACGGTACATTCCACATAGACCGTATCCGGCTCATAGTCTGCAAGGAGGCTCTTTGCCACAAGGAAATTCACGGAAATATCACTTGCCAGATCCAGACTGTGGCTGAGCTTTATATTGGGATCTAACAGAAGGGTCACGCCGTCCGTTGCTCCACAGCTACAGATCCCCCCTACAAAGCTATGCTCCGTGGGAGGCAGGCTTTCCTGAGGCACTAAGATCTCTCCGCATAGGGCGCAGTGCTTCCCTTGCGTCTTTCCTTCTGCGGTGCAGGTGGGGCTGATCCCGTCGGTGAGCTCTGCGGGGTGATAGATGCCTCCCGGCTCTGTCATGATATAATCGGGGGAGGGGATATGTCCCAGAGCCTTTCCTGCAGACACATAATACTGCAAAAGCTCCGCTTCGGTTTTGATCCCCGCATCCGCAAGGATCGGGTACTGTTCCTTATAATATTTGCAGTCAAAAACAGGGGACAGCTTCTTCCCTGCAGAGGCATACTCCGTCTCGGAATAGGCATAGCTCAGGAAGTGCAGGAAGGCCTTTTCATAATTCCCTCTGCAGTATTCCTGCATTTTCAGAGAATTTTGATGCATATAGTATTTCACATCAAAAAAGGGACTGGCACAGCGTCCTTCCTCAATGCCGTATTTCAGGAAATGGGCATAGAGCTTCTCCTCATCCTGTCCGAAGACCCCCTCCAGTGCCGGATACATCTTGAGGTAATAGACACTGTCGAAGACAAAGGGCTTCAGATCCTCGGGAACTGTGGGGATCTCCTCTGTCCGCAGATCCGGGAAGCTGACGGTCTGCAAGCCGTCCTTTGCCACATAGTTGGTAGTTCCCAGAGCCTTCATCCACTGTCTGGTGTAGTAGGTGGTGTATTCACTGCCACTGCCGACCTCGTACAGCCAGTCAGCGGTGGGCCAGAGAGCCACATCCGGGTCAATGGCATAGTAAACATTCTTTGCCACACCGTTTTGTCCGTGATGTGCCATCTGCACCATATCGGATTTCAGGGAGAAATAGCTGTTGGAGTCGGCGGTATGCTTGTCGTGGTAATATTTGAGCATAATGCCCGCAGGCTCTGCCGCATCTCCCAGGAAAAGGACGGTCTTTCCTCCTGTGGTCATGCGGAACACGGCGCTGGTGTTGTTGCCGTAGTCCTCATAGACCAGCTCTTTGATGGTACGGGAGCTGTAAGCCTTGCCGTTGTTTTCCCGATTTCCGGAATACTTGGTGCCGATATTCTCCGCACCCCAAAACACATCCTCACAGGTCAGCAGCACATCAAAATGTACTGTGTCGATATCGAAAGAGCCCAAGCAGGGATTTTGGAAACGGGAAGCGATGGTGATGACCTTTGTTTTCCCGCCCTCGGCATTTTTGGCAAGGGCAACATGATTCCCGAAGCTGGCTACCATGTTCTTGTGGGCAGTCCAATTGGACTCCGGGCAGTAGGCCTCGATCTCCGCATCTGTGGGGAAGCGGTAATAAATGGCAGAAATTGTGATCTCCTCCCGATGCTTGACCATGAGATCCTTAAATGCTCCCACATGATCTGCGTGCATATGGGTGAAAAACCAGGCATCCACATTGGGTACGGACTTGCCTGTGACGGAACGGAGCATGGACAGCAAATAGGAGGAGTCGGAATGTACCGTATCGTCCATGAAGCTGTCACTGTAGCCCCCGTCCAAGACAATGATCTTCCCGTTTCGGGTCTTGATGATGTAGGACATATTGCCGTAGGAGATCCCCTTTTCGTTGATCACCTGAGGAGGAAGCTGATACAGATAGGTGGCAAGATCCGCCGCCTCTGCAGGGAGGGTCACCACCTCGGGCAGGAGGCTCAGCATAAGCCCCAAAAGCAGAACAAAGGCAACAATTCGTCGGAACATAAACATCTCTCCTTCTGTTTTTGTATAAACTCAAAGACCCCCAACCTGTGAAACGGTCGAAGGTCGCAGATCCCTAAGGTGCAGAGTGAAATTTTGAGTTAAGGCTCACGGGTCTTTCCGCAATGGGCAGAGACGATATATCTGGGACGGTCCTTGATCTCCTCATAAATATTGCCCACATAGTAGCCGATGATGCCCAGACTGATCATGATCAGACTGCCGATGAACAGCAGGAGGATAATGACCGTGGTGAAGCCACCCAGAGCCACACCCATGAATTTCTGGATCAGGGATACCGCACCCATGACTACGGAAACTGCCAGAGTGATCATGCCGAAAACAGTCACCAGATGCAGAGGCATGGCGGTGAAGCTGGTGATATTGGAAACCGCATACTTCATCAGAGACCAGGTAGACCACTTGGATTCTCCGGCGGCTCTTTCCTGCACCTCATAAGATACTTCTGTGGTGCGGAAGCCTACCCAGGAGGACAGGGCGCGGAAGAAGGCACGCTTTTCCCGCATGGTCAGGATCACATTTACAGCCTTCCGATCCAGAAGCTTGAAATCCGAGGCTCTGGTCATGTCCACCTTGGTGGCGGAGCTGATGATGGCATAGAACAGCTTGGTAAAGGCACGGTGGACGGCACTTTCCTTGCCACGGTCGGACTTGACGCCCTCAACGACCTCATAGCCCTGCTCCCACAGACGGTACATTTCTACCAGCTTCTCCGGGGGATGTTGCAGGTCACAGTCGATACAGGCCACACAGTCCCCTGTGGACTCCTGCAGACCTGCGAAAATAGCGGCCTCTTTGCCGAAATTACGGGAGAACCGCGCCCCTCTCACATGGGGGTCTGCCTGTGCGGCAAGGGTGATCTTCTCCCAAGTGGCATCCTTGGATCCGTCATCCACAAAAATCAATTCATACTCGATCCTTGCCTCGGAGAGAATACGACCGATCTCCTTGGCGGCGACAGGAACCATTTCCTGCTCGCAATATGCCGGGATCACAACAGACAGCATCACGGCACCTCCTTCAAAATACGTTGTAGCTACATTTTACTATAAGCCTCATAATTTGTCAACGAAAAGGATTGCCCAAAGGTCATTTTCGTGCTATACTATTTTATAACGGTTCAATCATACAAAGGAGTTTATCCTATGAAAAAAGTTCTTATGATCGGCACGGGAGGAACCATTGCCTCCGGACACGGTACAGGGGGCTTAGTCCCTGTTCTCACTGTGGAGCAGCTGGTAGAAAATGTTCCCATTCTTGCACAGCTGTGTCAGGTCAGCTGTATCCAGCTGTTCTCCATTGACTCCACCAATATGGAGCCCTGCCACTGGCAACAGATCGCCGCCGCTATCGAGACAAATTATGACGATTACGATGGCTTTGTCATTGCCCACGGTACGGATACCATGGCATACACCGCCGCTGCTCTGTCCTACCTGATCCAGTATTCCCCCAAGCCCATTGTCCTAACCGGTGCCCAGAAGCCTATGCTCTTTGAAAATACCGACTCCAAGGCCAATCTGGCAGATGCCTTCCGCTGTGCGGTGTCGGGTCTGTGCGGTGTGATGATCGTCTTCAACGGCAGGGTGATCTTGGGTACAAGAGCCAGAAAGACCCACACCACCAGCTTTCAGGCCTTTTCCAGCATCAATTACCCTCTGTTGGGTATTCTGCAAGACGGCTTCCTGCTGGAATACATTCGCCCCCTCAGCCTTCCCGCACCCAAATTCTATCGGGAGCTGAATCCCAAGGTGGGACTGATGAAAATGATCCCCGGTGCGGATCACGGGATGCTTTCCTACCTGCTGGAGCATAACGATGCGGTGATCATTGAAAGCTACGGCGTAGGTGGCCTGCCCTCCTATGAAGGCAGTGGCTTCTTTGATGTGATCCGCAAGGCTGTGGAGCAGGGGAAGACCATCGTCATGACCACACAGGTGCAGAACGAGGGCAGTAACCTGTCCGTTTACGATGTGGGCTTCCATCTGAAAAACACCCTGCAAATTTTAGAGGCCTATGACATGACCACGGAGTCCGTGGTTGCCAAGCTTATGTGGATCTTAGCTATGACCCGTGAGCCCAATGAGGTGCGGAGACTGTTTTACGCTCCGGTTTCTCATGATCTATTATATTCCAAGGAGGTACGGCGGTGAATCGTGACCTGTTAGAACAGCAGTTGGCGCAGTTGCCCATTGCCCAATATGAGTTTTTTAATACGGAGGAGCTGGACTTTACCCAGCGAGTCCGCATGATCTGCGAGGTAGAATGCCCCCGTTACGGCAAGACCTGGGCCTGCCCTCCCGCTGTGGGAACGGTAGCGGAATGCAAGGCCCGTTGCCTGACCTACCCCAAGGGTCTGCTTATTACCTCTCTGGCAGAGGTCAGCAGTATTTCCCATATGGAAGAATGCCTTGCCACCCGTCCCGCCCATGAGGAAATGACCCACAGGGTCATAGAGCTTCTGAAGGCACAGGGTGCGGAGGTCTACGGCCTTTCCACGGAATCCTGCGCCATCTGCGACAGCTGTACATACCCTAACGCCCCCTGCCGACACAAGGACAAAATGCTTCCCTGTCTGGAAAGCCACGGCATCGTTGCCACCACCCTGGCAGACAAATACGGCATCGAATACCTCTACGGCCCCAATGTGGTGACCTGGTTCTCCATCCTCCTGTACAGAGAAGCTGAAAACTGACAATGAGTCCAAGGGGACAGCTATTTAAATTGAAAATTGACAAATGAAAATTTCCCACATCGATCACCGCCCCCTCCGGCCGGCGATCGATGTTTTTATAAGAACATATACCACCCAATTCCGGTTTATCGGTCTGCGTGATGAATTATGAGAGGCAAGCAAGTTGACAGTTGATAGTGGACAGTGGATAGTTTCCGAAATTGAAAATGGAAAGTCGGAAATTTCCGATTTGTCGGTCTGCTTACAGCTTGTGATAGTTTCCATCGCACACACCATCGACTTCCTTCGTAGCGCCGATCACTGATCGGCGATGCAGGCACTACAGAAACGGGAAATGACATATAAACGCACATATTAACCGTAGGGCAAGCTGCCTCAGCTTGCCGTCCGCGAAGCGGCAGACTTGTGTGACTTGCAAAACGGCACAAATCAGGTAGTTCCACCAAGAAAACGAACTGCGGCACAAATTTTCGC
>JAZMZW010000108.1:0-8295 GCA_045586205.1 Faecousia sp.
TGTTGCTCTCTCTTTATGCCTAAGTTCTGCAGAAAAGCAGTTATACTGGAAGCAGAGAGGGGGATCTCTTCTAAAACCTCTGACAGATAAGATCTTTCATATAGAAATGCAGCTCGTTTGAATGGACATTTCTCGATTATCCGGAGAATCGCAAGTGCAAAAATTGTGTTTGCATCTTCCGGGAAACTGTCCTTTAGGTGGGTATAAAGGGGTTGACCCAGTTGAAACAAAGTGCTGCTCGCTCCGTACTCCCTTGTACAAATACTGCCGGCGACAGGCTCGCTCTTTTTTCCCTTTGGAGGGATTAGACCTTCTTCCGTGATCCGCCCAAGGTATTTCCCGGTCTTTTTCTGAGCTCGTCCCTTTTCTTTGTTCCATACAGAAGTAACCTCATAAAGGTAGTACTTCCCTCGTATACAGCTAATGTTGGTACCGGGTCTGCGTTGCTTCTCAACCCACTCTGGATATGCCATAGATAGACCTCCTTTATATTCCGTGCCAAGTAATATCATTATATCATAAGCAGAGGAATTTTGCAAGCATTAATTGCTTGAAATTCCTCTGCTTTTTCGACTTTCTTTGCGTCTCGATATTACTTGTATGCTAAAAGTTACGGATTAAAAAATCTGCCTCCAAGATTTGTCTGAAATCTTGGAGGCAGATCCTTATTGGATGTTATAAAGTGGAAAGCAACCATGCAAAGCCTGTGAGAACCGCACCCAAAATGCTCCATAACAGAGGACGGATGACAGGGGTGCTTGACTTCTTTGGTGCATTTGCACTGTAGGCTTCGCAGAGTCTTTGGGCTTCTTCCAGAAATTGTTTCTCAGAGATACCGTGCCGTTCCAGTGCATCTTCTTTCATCAGGAAGATGGCTTGCTCATACAGCTTGGTGTCCGAAGGTTTTATGACGATGACTTGTTTTGTAGTACCTTTGACCATGTGATCCCCTCCGCAGAGGAGTATAACCAAGGTCAAAAGACTTTAATCACAGACTGCACTTTCCTCTGGGAATATATTTGCCACCGCGGTCGGACAGGATCTCGCCCTCTTCCACAGCCAGAGTGCCACGGAGCCATACCTGTGCAATGTGGCCGGAAAGCTCATAGCCTTCATAGGGGGAATAATCTACGGCGCAGACCTGATCCTTTGCGCTGATCTTGCGGATACCTTCGGGATCGTAGACCACGATATCCGCATCGGAGCCTACAGCGATCTGACCCTTACGGGGATAAGCGCCGTAGAGCTTTGCGGGATTCAGGCTCAGAAGCTCTACCATACGCTCGGCAGAGATCCGATCGGTCACCACACCGTAGGTATACATTAGGACACCGCGGGCTTCTACACCTGGCATACCTCCGGGGATCTTGGAGAAGTCCTCACGGCCTGCATCCTTCTGGCCTAAGGTGAAACTGCAATGGTCCGTGGACACTGTCTGCACTTTTTCGGAGGCAAGGGCTTCCCACAGGGTGTCGTTGTCCTCTTCCTTACGCAGGGGAGGGGCACAGACATATTTCGCACCTTCAAAGCCGGGCAGGGAGTACAGATCGTCCTGCAACAGCAGGTAGTGGGGACAGGTTTCTACATAGACCTTCTGCCCACGGGCGCGGGCGGCCTCAACCTCACGGAGACCGGCTTCGCTGGACAGGTGTACGATGACTACAGGTACATCGGCCACCTCTGCCATCTTCAGCAAACGGGAAATAGCTTCTGCTTCCAGAATGGCGGGACGGCACAGGGGATGGGAGGAGGGAGCGAGTTCCCCGGCGGCCTTCTTTTCGGCGATCAGGGCATCAATGACACCGGCATTTTCGCAGTGTACACCGGCAATGCCTCCCAGCTCCTTCATTTTCCGCAGAGCCTTGAACATGTTCTCATCCCCGATCATCATGGCGGGATAGGTCATGTACATTTTGAAGGAGCTGATGCCCTCCTCGAACATCTTGGGGAGATCCTCAATGATTTGGGGATTCCAGTCGTCAATGGTCATGTGGAAGCCATAGTCACAGGCGGTCTTTCCCTCTGCCTTCTTGTGCCACAGCTCCAGTCCGTATTGCAGGCTTTCGCCCTTGTTGGGACAGGCGAAGTCAATGACCATGGTAGTACCGCCACGGAGTGCGGAACGCCCACCACTATAGAAATCATCTGCGGTGGTGGTGTTGCACACATCCAGATCAAAATGGGTGTGGGCATCAATAAAGCCGGGGAACAGAAGCTTTCCGCTGACATCTACGACTTTTGCATCCTCGCAGATCAGATCCTTTCCGATTTGCTCAATGACTTCTCCGCAGATCAGTACATCGGCTTCCATACGGCCGTCGCCGTTGATGACAGTGCCTCCCTTTAATAAGGTTCGCATATGATCACTCCTTTGTTGGAATTGTTACTTCTATTGTATCATAAATGGAGACAAAAGGAAATAGGAAACTCACAGGAAATATGCTTTTGCGGAATTTCCGTACAGCATCATCATGGTACAGCAATCTCCCAGAGCGGTACCGTTGCCGGCATAGGAGGCGCAGTAGCTTTCGATGCTGTAGGTACGGGTACTTTGCCATTTGCCGTTGACAGAGAGCTTGGCGGTGACGGAGGTGCTCATCTGATCAGCATCCAGATCATCCACCTTCAGGCTGTAATAGCCGGACTCTTCACGGTAGAGCTCGAGATCCTTTTCGGAATAATTCCGTACCTGCTTGACGCCCCGGTTATCCGTGAAGCTTACCTCCACAGTGACACCCTTGGCAGAGGATAGAATGAACAGAAGCTCTACCTTGTCCTCCATGATCAGGGCATTGCCAAGAATCACGGTGCTTGCTCCGGGAGCGTTGCTGTGGGACTTGATGTTTTGCAGCTGCAGACTGTCGGGATCGGAGGCATAGGCACGCATTTCTGCAGTCATGGATTGGTTGGCGAGGTCTGACAGGTTGTAGCTCTTGTATTCCTGTGCGGCGGCACCGTAATTCAGAAGGTCTGCACACAGAGTTCGCAGCTTTTGGGTGCTGAGTTCGTTCTGCATCTGCTTCAGGGCATAACGCTCCACGCTGTAGCTGTCTGTATTGCCCACAAATTCTTCGCCGTTCTTGTAGCCGTAAATGGTGGCATGGAGGAGGGCGGTCATTTCCGTAGCGGAGATCCGGTCCATAACCACCTTGCTGTAATTGTTGTTGTAGGGTTCAAAGGATTGGTATTCGTACACTTCTGTTCCTATGAGACTTCCCATAACATCATAGCATTCCTTTTCAATGACGATGCGGTAGGAATCATAGGTTAGGGCGCTTTTGGGAACGATGAAGTTCACACGGATACTGCTTGCCAGTGACAGGGAGTGGTTGGTGAAGCTCAGTGCCGCATCCTTTGCAGGGCCGTCGGGAACACTGCCGCAGATGCAGCCGCCGTTTGTATGGTCACAGGCTTCCGTACCGCTCAGACCGCACTTGAGACACACATAGCTGTGCTGACCCTGCTCCGCAGGTCTGTAGCTGTAGCTGTGACCCAGAGGAGCAACGGTCTTGCCCTGCTTCAAAAGGGCCTCGCAGTAGAGGCAGACCCGATCTCCCGTATAGCCTTCCTTGGTGCAGTCTGCTTCCAGGACACCGGTTACATGGGTCTTGGGATGGGCACAGTTTTCCAGAGAGAAATAAGTGGTGAAGTACAAGGTGGGATCGTAGGTATAGCTGAGATAATAAATTTGAATATAGGACTCTGTACCGCTGTTGAAGCAGGCAAAGGTATTGTTACTGCTACGGTAGCGGATCACATTGTTACTGCTTGCCCCTTGAGAGGTGAGTGCCACGGAGTTGTCGGAGTATCTGCCCAACTTCCAAGAGGCGGAGGCATCCAGTGTTGCGGAAGCGGTCAGGGTGTTGGCAGAGCTGTCGGACATCCGCAGGTAGCCGTTGCTGTCTTGCAGGGAGATCTGGGTGGTCTGTGCAGAGCCGGATACACCCCAGTTCAGGGTGAAAATGCCTACAGGCTCTGTGGTGAGAGTGATGGTGTTGTTTTCTGTGTCTTTTTGGATGGCAACACCGGCGCGGTTTGTACTGCCCTGTACACTGCTCATGGCGTAGTTGTAGTCCGTGGCGACCAGAATGACATGATCTCCGATCTGCAGGCTACGGCTACCGTCATAGAGGGTGAAGGTTCTTTCTACCTGACCGTTTCCCTTGTGATAGGAGAACAGGGCATAGACAGAAACATTGTCAAGGATCGTTACCTTAGATCCTGCACGGAACACATAGGGCGTGACCTCCGTGGAGCAAATGTTGTCATAGGTTTGGGTGACCCAACCAAGGAAGGTACTGCCCTCCGGGGCTAGGTAGGCTTCACCGCTGACATCGGGAAGCACAATGGTGCTGTCGTTCTTTATGGGCGCAGGGGCAGTCATGCCTGCGGGAACTACAAAGCTGATGGTGTAAATGGGATCAACATAGTTATCGGCATAGGTGTCTTCGCAGTTGCTACATACATGGAGGGTGTAGCCGTAGCTTTCCTCTGTGGGAGGGAAGGTGGTGGATTGATACTGATGACCCAGCGCAGGGAGGATGTTTGTGGTGTCCACATAACCGCAATCCTTACAGGTACGGGCGGTATAACCCTGCTGGGTGCAGGTGGGAGCAAAGACCTCGGTGCTGACATTCTTATGGGTACAGTAGCTGTCATCCTTGTACAGGTAGATCTTATAATTGCCGGTGCTTGTACCCCACACGCAACCGAAGAGAGGGCCGGGAGACTCGATTTTGCCTACGGTGTCCAGATCCGTGCGAATGGTCAGGTAGAAGTTACTGCCTTCCTTCATGGCAAAGTAGCCGGAAGCACTGTTGAACTCCGGCACCCATTTAGAGGCACCATCCTTGTTGAGGTACATCTCCCATTCAGCATGGTTCAGGGTGTTACCCACAGCATCGCCGATGGTAAGACCTTGGTTCGTTCCGCTGAAATACCATACCAAAGCAGGGATCTGGGCTTGGCTCAGGGTAATTTGTTCCGGCAGGGAGCTGTAGCTCATGCCCTGGGTCTGCATGGCGTTGAAGCCACTGTCCCCGTAAACCGAGGCGGCATAGTAAGGATAATTTCCCGTATATGAGCCTGTACCTTGGATCAGCATGAGATATCTGCCTGTACCCACATCCTCCGGACTTTTTACCAGAGAGAAGCTCTGCTGGCGCTTACTGCCACCGCAGAGGGTACAATAATCTCCGACATATCTGCAGGCCTGGTCGTAGATCGTACCGCAGTGGATGCAGGTACGTCTGTGCATGCCGTCGGACAGCCAACGGTAAGTAAAGGTATGGTCGCTTAAGGTTTTGAAGCGGAGCTTGGCAAGAATGGGCAGATGGTCACTGCCGGCATCGTTGTCCAGAACTGCATAGGAGTCACAGTAGAAGCCCTTATGGGATACATAAATATGATCCAGATCCATGGTAGGGCCGGAGGTGGGCTGAGTGTAGTAATTGCCGTGGGCATTGGGAGTGGTGGAACTTGCGATCTGACGGGACTCATCCAGCAACTGCATGGTATAGGTGTTGGGGACATTCTTATAGGTGTGGTCACCTTCAATATACTCACTCGTGGTGCTGGTATTGGCGCAGTTCATGTCACCCATAAGGATCACATGATCCTTGGCCTTCCAATAGTGTTCGGTTTTCTCGCGGATGGCATTGAGGATCACATTCATCTGGCGGATCTGCAGATCCACACCGAAATCCAAATGGGTGTTAAATACCAGAATATAGTCTTCCGTGCCGATGATCTGGTAACAGCCCCAGGTGACAACACGGTAATAGTTGGAATCGCTGAACTTGGATTTCTCTGTGGGAGTGTCGGACAGCCACAGAGTGCCGTGAGCAAATTCCGAGTATTTGGAGCTTTTGAAGTAAATAGGTAGGTATTCGTCCGATTCCGTAATACCGTCGGAACCACTGGACTTACCCAGAGTGCAGTCATAGCCTGCCAGCTTCATGGCGGCATTCATGCCCAGGTACTGCAGACTGTTGACTTCCTGCATACCAACGATGTCTGCACCGTAATTGTCTACCATAGAGCTGACACCGCCGAAGTTGTAGTTGGTGTTCTTCAGGTTGTAGCTCATGGCATTGACAGTGGAGGCACTTGCGGCTCTGCTTTGCGGCAGGAAGGGGAGGAGTAAGGCAAGGGCCAATGTCAGGATCAAGAAACGGGAAATGACTTTCATAAGGTATCACCTCATTATGAATTTGAACTGAGAACATTTTACCACAGAACTTTACTTATGTAAAGAGGAGAAGTGAAGGAATATAAAATAAGTTATAAAAAACAGACTCCCTCCGAAGAGAGAGCCTGTGGCAGAAATATGTAATTAGGTGCCGAAGAAGGAGAAGTGCATATAGTCCTTGTAACCGCTGTTCCAATAAATGCCCCAGCGGAAGCCTTGGTTATTAAAGGCAGTGACAACATCGCCATCGGGAACAATGGAATAGGGATCCTCACCGGGTTTCCAGTGGGAACCGGTAACGGCAGTGCCGTCGGGTTTACAGTAATAGTTTTCGTTATAGTTGATGTCAATGGCAGTACCGATACTGTGCTCGGATTTACCACTGCCCCAAGTGTAGCAGTAAACATCGTGGATGGGGAATTTCTCCGGACCGTTATAAATTTCTTCAAAGGCGGCCTTGATGCCCTGTGCCAGTGCCTTGTGTACACGGAGGGTCCAAGTTCTGGTGTACTTCTGGCCGGTTTTCTTGGAAATATCCCAAGTACGGATCTCAATGTAGGTGAGATTTGCCTCTGCACCTGCTTTGTTTTGATCGTAATAATAATAGTAACGGGGGTCACTCACCACTTCGCCTACGATCATCATGCACTTTTCGGAATGGCTAAGATTCTTCAGAGGATACGCGGGATCGGGGGAACTGCAAGTGACTTCATAACTGGTAAAATCGCCGCTGATGGTATAGGTACTGATTATGGCAGATCCGTAACCGACGCAGGTCACAAGACCGTTGCTGTCAACGGTCATAACCTCGGGATTAGAGGTTGTCCAGTAGATAGGCCCACCGCTGGGAACGGTGAAAGCAGTGAACTGATAGCTTTCGTTGATCTTCAGAGACTGCCAACGTTTAGACAAGTAGACAATCATGTCGTTGGGTGCGGGGGAGGTATTCTTATTAATTGAATTGAGCATACGGGAGAATACAGCGGCACATTCCGCACGGGTGGCGGTCTTCTTGGGATTGAAAGAATATGTACCGTTGCCGTTAGACACACCGGTCAGGATGCCTGCTTCGCACAGAGTATAAACAGACTCCTTTGCCCAAGAGGAAATGCTCGTGTCATCGGTGAATACAATGCTGTTGTTTTCCTCGGTGGGAGCATAGAAACTATGACCCATCTTCTCCACATAATATGCGGCAAGCTTGGCCATCTGCTCTCTGGTAATGGGAGCATCGGGATTAAACTTGTTGTAAGAGATGCCGTTTACGATCCCCTGGCAGAAGCCCCAGCGGACGTAGGGAGTGTAGTAGGTGTTATCGGAAACATCCTCAAAAACGTGGAGAATACTGTTATTTAACCAATGTTCGGTATCGATCCCTTCCATTCTACCCAGAACCGTGACGAACATAGCACGAGTCATGGTGCTGTCGGGGGAGAAGCGATCTGCGGATACACCGTTGAACAAACCTGAGGATACCACATGATCCACATATTTGCCGGCCCAGTGACCCTTCATGTCGTTGAAGCCTGTTGCATAGACAACGGGGATCATGGAAAGGAGGGTACTGATGAGAAGAAGTAAGCAAATAAGTCGTTTTTTCATAGTTTACTATCCTTTCTAAAATAGAATCATGTCTATTATAAAGAAAAAAAGGGGAAAAAGCAAGGAAGAAAATAAAAAATGAAAAAAATATAAAAATTTAAAAAAAAGTGCTTGACAAAATGGGATTCATGTGTTAATATATCGGAGCGCTTGAGGCGAGCCCCTCAAGGGGAGCGAAAGCGCGGTGTACCTTGTAAATTAAACAACGAGAAACATGAACAAAACACCTTGGACAATTTGATTATAAAAAATTAAGTTGTTCTTGATGATGTCAATTGAGACATTTGCGAGAATAGCCAACGAAAATTCTTGAGTATAGCTAAGAGCGAACTTATGAATGTTGATTTTAATTCGGCTAGAGCAGATTAAGATACCATATCATAGAGAGTTTGATCCTGGCTCAGGACGAACGCTGGCGGCGTGCCTAACACATGCAAGTCGAACGAGAATCAGCGGAACGGAGATTCGTCGAAGGGAAGCTGAGGACAGTGGCGAACGGGTGA
>JAZMZW010000109.1:0-22136 GCA_045586205.1 Faecousia sp.
CCCCCTTGGGAAAGCGCTGCAGCTTTCCCAAGGGGGGAGCTGTTTATGTATGATACACTTTCCCGAAAATCAGCCCTTGAAGTATGCCAAGGCTGCATCGGAGTAGGCGATCATGGCCCGACAGACTGTCAGCAGATTGCCGGTTTTGTTGTTGCCGTAGGTATCGGCACTGTACTGCAGTGTCTCACTGACCTGAATATCCCAGTCGTAAACCGCAACACTGACCACCGCACGAAGCTCAGCGGCTAGAAGCTGGTCAAAGTCGAAGGAATACCAGTTCTTATCTGCATTGTAGACCGTAGGCCCTTCCACTACCAGACCGCAGAGGTTGTTCTCATAGTCATTGTAGTAGACATAGAGGGACAGGTCTTCCACATTTCCGCCGTAGTTGGTAGCATCAAAGATGAAGCGCATAGTAACCTTGGAGTCCAGAACCAGAGACTTACCGACCCAAGTCACGGGAGCATCCATCACATCTCCAAGCTGTTCGGAAACCTTGTTGAATTGCACCGTTTCCAGATCCGTCAGATAAGCATTGTACTCCTCTGTAAGCTTGGCATCTGCCAGATTGTCCGTACGGTAGGCCTTGAAGATCTGTGCGGATGCGCCGTAGCGCAGGAGGTTGGCACACAGAGCCTTGAGATTCTCAGAAGCGGTACTCTTGGCAAGCTGTGCATAGGCATAGGTTGCAACGGAATAGACATCCGTATTGGACATGTAGTTCTCTTCGCCCTTGGACATATACAGCACAGCCTCGATCTCATCGGCTACCTGAGGTGCGCTGATGCCTGTAAGGGTAAAGTAATAATAACCGCCACTGACTGTGGGATTTTCCAGTACCACGGATTCCTGTCCCACAAGACGGTTGCCTTCATAGACATCAATCTTACATTCCAGATATACATCATGATATCCTTCCAGAGAGGCAACGGAAACCGCAAAGTTGATGGAAATATCACTTGCCAGATTCAGGGTATGACGGATGACGATATTCTCGTCCACAGTGGGCAGATCCAGAGGAGCAAAGGCGCCGCAGAGGGTGCAGAACTCGCCTTCATAAGCATGTTCTTCTTCACCGGAAGCACCGCAGACCTTACAGCTGTAGCTGTGGGTCTCGCCGTTATCCAGATAGTCACAGGTGTGACCGGTGGCGGCGACCAGATCGTCCTCATAGCTGTCTTCGCAATTGTCGCAGACATAGATGGTATAGCCGTTCTCCGTACAGGTAGGTGCTTTCACAGTCTGTGCCACATAGGCATGTCCCAGGGGAGGAATGGTCTGACCGCTACCCATATCCAGACCGCACAGTTCGCAGTAGGTCTCACCGGTGTATCCCTCGGACTCACAGCCTGCGGGCACATCATTGACGGAGATGATGGAATGGGTGGGAGGAAGCTGTGTGCCGTATGCCACAAATGCACCGCAAACCGTGCAGTAGTAGTCACCGGAGTATCCGTTTTCCGTACAGCTGGGCTCAATGAGGCCTACAGCAACGGAGTCCTTATGCTGACAGGTAGATCCGAAGGTCACTGCATCGGCATCGGCGATCAGCAGTTCGTAGTTGAAATTGTAACCGGAAACCGTAGCAGTCACATCTACCACAGCACCGACTTCACAGCCCTCATTCAGTGCGGGAGCACCGTAGATGGTAATGGTATAGTCATTGTCCCACAGAATCACAGAACCGTCGGTATCGATTTCCAGAATAGATACATCATTGAGGAAAACCTTTTCCGCAAAATACTCGTAATCCAGAGCGGAGTCACGGAGAAGCTCCTCGATGGTCACAGGCTGTGCCGCAACCGCATTGCCGGCGGACAGCACCGTGAAGAAGCCGGGATTGGTATAATCCACATATTGCAGTTCCAGAACGCCGTCGTAGTTGCCGAAAGAGCCATATACACGGACCTTATCGCCTACGGCGCAGGGAGCTTCCTCGGGAATGGAAGACAGGTAGATGACGATACCGCCGGTCTCGTCCTGAATCAGGATCTGACGGCCGCGGAGGCAGGTGACGATGCCTTCTACCTGATAATACTCTTCCTCGATACCGGCCTTGGCTTCTGCGATGGTCACGGTCTTGACATCAATGGCCGTGCCGTTGCCCACCTTGACCACATCCTTGTCAACGGTGGTAGGGTTAATCAGAAGCTGGAAGCCGTCATCATAGTAGGAAATGATAGCAGTTACATCTACAATATTACCTGCCAGGAGTCCATCGGGAATGGCAGGCAGAGCGTAGATGGAAATGCTGTTGCCGGCGCTGTCGGTCAGCTTGGTATAACCGCTGGTATTGAGTGCGCCGATATTCATATTCTTCAGGGTCACACGCTTGCCCAAATGGGCACTTTCCGTATCCCCAAGGATCTGGGGAATGCTCAGGTTGGTGGTGTTGGGCAGGGCATTGCCGGAGGACAGGATCAGGAACTGGTCGGGGTTGTTCATTTCCGGCAGACCCTTGTAATTGGTCATCTTGGAGGATACAAAGATCTTGTCACCCAGAGACAGGGTGCTTGTATCCACAGCGGTGGAGAAGTACACACACAGAGCGCCTGTGCTGTCCTCGATATACACTGTACGACCCTTGATATAGGTTACGATACCCTGTACATTGTACACGGTAGTACCGCTCTCATAGGCTCTTGCCTCTGCAAGGGTGTTGAGGGTCAGAGCTTCTGTTTCGTTACAGGCAGAGCAAATACGGTAGATGGCTCCGTTGGCCTGTGCAAAGGTATAGCTGTGTCCCAATGCGTCAATGCTCTCCGTCCAGGAGAAGCTACACTTGGGATTGGCGCACTTGTATGTACCTACACCCTTCTCCGTACAGGTAGGAGGAGTGGTGACGGAGTAGGTGGTCTCAGTATGGAAGCAGGCATTTTCCCCTGCCTTATAGATCTGCACATTCACATAAGTCGCAGTTGCACTCTTGCCGGTATAGGTAGAAAAACGGGGGGAGGAGTTATTCCACCAGATCTGTCTTGCAGTGTCGGCACTGTTGGTAATGATGGCATTGCCGGAGGTGTCAAAGCTGACCTTCCAAGAGGAGTTGGCACTGAGGGTAGCGTTGAGGTTCAAGGTGTTGCTTGAGCCCCAGTAGAGGTACTTGTCATTGTTCTTGAAGGCATAGGTGCCGTTGGTGTAGCCCTTGCAGACCTCCAGAAGCATCAAACCCGCAGGCTCTCCCGTGTATGGATTGCCGAGACCGTACTTGGTGGATGTGGTGGAGATACCGCTGAGCTCCATGCCCGCAGTCTCACAGGTAAAGACCACAATATCCCCCACGGTCAGGGATGTGACCTTGGTGTAATTTCCTGCCGCCTTTGCAGGCATCTGCACACCGCCCCACAGGGACAGGAGCAAAGCTAGGGTAAGGACAAGGGAACAAATTCGTTTCATTACAAAAGACCTCACTTTCGCATTTTTATACACCCATCCTAACAGAAAGTGCAGAAAAAGTCAACTGTAAACACTGCGAGTTTTCAGATCTTTTCGTAGATTTTACACAAAGTCGTTGACATTGTCTCCTGTGCATAGTATGATGAATGACAAGAAATTCTTCCTCATTTTCCCCGTTTGGAGGTTATGCTATGTTTGACGGTATCGTATATTTTTTATTTTTCCTCTGTTTAGGATATTTTCTCATCCGCAGAGGGATCTTCTCCCGTGAGACCCCTCCCATGCTGTCCGCCCTGCTGATGAGTGTCTGCTTCCCCGCCATGATCCTGAACAGCTTCCTGACGGTGGATGTCCACAGCCTTTTGCATACAGGCTTGCCTACGGTGGCAGTGACTGTGCTGTTCAGTCTCCTGCCTGCCACCGCCCTTCTCCTGTGGAAGAAGCCTATGGAGCAGAAACAGCTGTACTCCTTCATCTGCGGTATCGGCAATGTGTCCTTTGTGTGCATTCCTCTGCTGGATCTCTTCCTGACAGCGGAGCAGATGTTTCCGGTGTATCTCCATGTGGCGGTGCAAGACCTGCTGATCTGGGGCTTTTTCCACCCTGCCTTTGCAGGGAAAAGCAAAAAATTACAGTGGCGCAAGCTTCTGACAGAGCCCTGCCTCCTTGCTGTGGGAGCAGGTTTACTCCTTGCTGTATTCGACCTGACTCTGCCCTCTTGGGTGCAAGCTCCCCTTGACGCCCTCCACAGCTGTGTCTCTCCCATGGCGCTACTGTTCCTTGGCATGACCATCGGACAATACGGTCTGCGCTCCTGGCGTGGGAGGAAGGAAGCCCTGTATTACAGTCTGTACAAGGTACTGCTCTATCCCGTGGTGGTATTCCTGTGTCTGCTTCCCTTCTTCTCCCTCTGGCAGGCTATTTTACTGGCCATTCTCTTTGGCTCACCCGCCCCCGTAGCATCGGTGGTATGGATGACACGGTATACAGACGATCCCTCTCCCGCCATTCATTGTCTGATCCCCTCCACCCTTCTGTATTTCGCGGTGTATGCGCCCCTACTCCTACTCCTGCCCCAGCTGTCTGTCCCCGTATGACAGCTTCCTCATATAAAAACAGATCCGAATGCTCCGCAAGGGGAGTGTTCGGATCTGTTTGTTTCATTTGTATGGAAACAGGCTCTAAGGACAATGAACGCCTGAGAGCCTGTAAAAGGATCAAAGAAGAGGACCGTACAGTAGGATCATATATACTGTGGAGATGATGTTATAGCCGATGGAATGAAGGATCTTAATAAAGAAATCGTTTATGCAAAAGAAAGGGGATGAGTAACGGCAACGAATCTGTCCTACTCCGTATTTTCCGCACTTCACTCAAGGATGGAACGCTTCCAGCTTGGCGGTATCCTCGTGGAAGGTCACCATATATTGTGTTTCCCATGCTGAAATCCAACGATCGCTCTCCCCATCACAGTGGGGATAGGTGTCCATCATATAGACATAGCCGAAGCAAAGTTTAAATATTCCTTTTTCCCATCTCACACTGATCATTTTAAATTCATTTTCTTGTTCCGGGATTGTAGCGATCAGTTGACCGTCCACATTGTAAGCCTGAACCTCTCCTCTCCGCGAAACACGGAAAGATACACCTTTGCAACAAGCCGAACTCACAAGATCTCCCCCTATGGTCACAGAGTAGTCATAGGGTTCTGCCACAATCTCCAACCACATTTCCTCTGAAAACGCAAAACGGTTGTGCAACAAAAAATTTCTTGCAAACTCCAATTTTTTAGTTATCATGATGCTACCTCCGTAATTTTTCATTATTTCATTCATTTTTCGGCACCAAATAGAGCGATGTTCTAAAAAGCAAATATCCTCTACTTGGATTATCTCACAATTTTAGCAAAATGTCCATACGAAATCCGAAAAATTTTAGGTTATCTCTCTGTTTACAGTATTGTATCTGCAGGGTCGTCCGCCCCTACGGATCCGTGTCAACAAACAGAGCGATAAACTGAAATTTACTTAGAAATTTTGAATCCGTTGCAGTAGGTGCTTGATCCATAGTGTAGCTATAACATTGCTGTGCCGAAAGAGCCGTCCTTTGATGTGACGGCTTCCCCGGACACAAAAGAACAGATGCGAAGGCTCCAAAAGCGGAGTGTTCGCATCTGTTTGTTCAGTTAGAGTCACGGGAGCATTTTTCAGCATCTATGGCAAGGACAAGCATCAGGGCATAGAGGGCATTTTCGGGACGGGGTACATCAATGACATAAGTGTCCGTCCAACGGAGCAGTTCCTTGGAAATGCTTGCAATATAGCCTCCTGTGGAGTCCATGATCCTGTAATCCCACTCCAAGAAGCTACCTTCCACATACCAGCCCTTGCAATCAATGCGGTATTTGGAACGGAACAGGGTAAAATCCTTGCTGATACATCCAAGATATTGATTGCCTGCATACATTTCAAATTTGGGAAGCAGTGTCAGGATCTTCTCCCGTACAGTGCCTACCTCCATTCCCTTGCTGTCATAGATTTTCAAACAATGACCCCAAGACAGCTGTCCCTTGACGGTGTAGAGGACTTGTCCTCCCTCGTCGTAAATATCGTAGCTGTCAAACCAGGAAAAGAAGCGTTGTTTAAAAATTAAACGCATACTATTCTCCTCCAAACCGAATCTTAACGGAGTGTATCTTTATTCTGAATGAAATACTCCACACCGGAATACAGAGTGGTGACGGAAATGGCAATGATACAGAACCAAGAGAGGACTTGGATAAAGGTCTCTCCCAGAAGCTTCATGGGAAGCTTGGCTTGCAGGACGATCATGAAGCACAGAGCTACCATGGTGACCACAGTCTTGACCTTCCCCGACCAGCCGGCGGCAATGACTCTGCCCTTATTGGAGGCGATCATACGCAGTCCGCTGACAGCGAATTCTCTGGTCAGGACGATCATCAGCGCCCATGCGGGGAACTTGTTCCACTGGCACAGGATGCACATAGCCGCAAGGACAAGTACCTTGTCTGCAAGGGGATCCAGGAACTTGCCCAGATCCGTGATCTGATGGTATTTTCTTGCAATATATCCGTCCAAAAGATCTGTCAAACTGGCAAGAATGAACACTGCCAGAGAAACATAATACAGCCACTCATGAGCCTTGCTCAGATACATACAGACCATGAACAGAGGGATCATAAAAATCCGAAGCATGGTAAATTTGGTTGCCGTATTCACAGCCTCATTCCTCCTCTACTACACCGCAGAGATCTCCGTCACAAACATGGGTAATATGTACATTGACGAAGCTTCCTACCTTGACACAAGCAGGGCTGTCAAAGATGACCCGACCGTCAATGTCGGGAGAATCTGCATAGCTTCTGCCGAAATACTGTTCATTTTCGGGATCGTAGCCCTCACAAAGGACCTCCATGACGGTGTCGATCCGTGCATCGTTGTACTCGTCCATAATACGGGACTGGAGTTCTGCCACGATCTCCGCTCTGCGGACAGCCACTTCCTCTGGGGGGAATTCCATCTTAGCGGCGGCAGTTCCCTCCTCCGGGGAGAAGGGGAAAGCACCCACACGCTCCAGCTTGTACTTCCGGAGCCAAGTGCAGAGCTCTTCGAATTCTTCCTCTCCCTCACCGGGCAGACCGGTAATGAGGCTGGTGCGGATCACCACACCGGGGATCTCTGCACGGAGCTTGTCGAAAAGCACATCCAGTTCCTCACGGGTGGAACGACGGTTCATTTTCTTAAGAATGGTATTATTCACATGCTGGATGGGCAGATCCAGATACTTGACGATCTTGGGCTCTTGGGCAATGGTGTCGATCAGTTCCTGCGTCATCTCATCGGGATAGAGATAGTGGACACGAACCCAGTGGAGCTTTTCGATCTTACACAGTTCTCTGAGGAGTTCGGGCAGTTTATGCTCGCCGTACAGATCAATGCCGTAACGGCTGGTATCCTGTGCCACAACGATCAGCTCCTTAACCCCGTCCTCTGCCAGCATCCGTGCCTCGTAAAGGCAATCTTCCAGTCTGCGACTGCGGAACTTACCACGGAGGGAAGGAATGACACAGTAGGAGCAGTGGTTATCACAGCCCTCTGCTACCTTCAGGTAAGCATAATGCTCCGGAGTGGTCAGGACGCGACCAACCTCATCCACCGGGGCATGAATATCCCCAAAGAGGCTAACCTGCTCCCCTACCAGAAGCTGTTCCACAGCGGAGACCACCTGTCCGTAGCTACCTGTTCCCAGAACACCGTCTACCTCAGGCAGTTCCTCCAGAACCTCCTGCTGATAACGCTGAGCCAGACAGCCGGTGACCATGATCTTGCCAATGATCCCCTCCTGCTTCAGCTGTCCCATTGCAAGGATGTTGTCAATGGCCTCTCCCTTTGCAGAGTCAATGAAGCCACAGGTGTTAATGATGACCACATCTGCCCCTGCCACATCCGGCAGGATCTCATAGCCCGCCTCCTGCAGGAGGAACATCATCTGTTCCGCATTGACCTGATTTTTTGCACAACCAAGGGAAATCACACCGATTTTCTTCCCCATGTTACTACTTCCTTTCCCTTTGTGAGATCAGTCTCCCCAATCGGGGTCGGATCCTTCGGGAAGTTCTTCCCCGTAAGGATCGTAAGCTTGCAAGACTCTGCGAACCTGCTCCCATGTATATCCTCGGCGCAGGAGTGCCTGTGTGGCTCGCCTGCGCTCCTTTTCATCGGGAACAGCTCCGCGGAAGCGCTTGTTCAGAAATTCCAGCAATTTGTCATCCGGCTCCGGCAGGTCTGCCAGAACCGTATCCCACATAGACTTAGGTACTCCCTTTTCATACAAAAGCTGTCGTATACGGTTTTTTCCGTATCCCCGTGCCACAGCGTTACGGACGATCTGCCTTGCAGCTTCTCCGTCATCCAGAAGCTTCAGCTCCTTCAGCCGATCCACTGCCTTTTGGGCATGATCCGCAGACTCTCCTTTGGCACGAAGCTTTTGCAAAAGTCCCTGCTCCGTCACAGTCTGTGCCGCAACCATACGCACCGCCCGCTCCCTTGCGGATACCTCCGAGGCAAGGTCACAGAGTCGGGTCACTTCCCCGTCACTGAGTTCCTTGCCGGGATACAGTACCAGTTCCGCAAGAACAGCCGGGTATACCAAGGTGCTTTTCCCGTCGGAAAAGCACAGGCGTACCCGTCCCGTGGGAGATTTGGTAGCTTCTACCGCCTCAATCTTCATTAAAATCGTCAGCAGTAATATCTGCGGCCTTGGTATTGACCTTGGCAGAGGTAGCACGGCTGTAGCGCATCTGCTCCAGATGCTCTCTGACCTTGGCAGTCAGCTCGTCGGACAGTTCGGGATGCTCAGCAAGATACTGCTTTGCATTCTCTCTGCCCTGACCGATACGCTCGTCACCTACAGAGAACCAGCTACCGGACTTGTTGACCAGTTCCAGATCCACAGCGATGTCCAGAAGCTCGCCCATACGGGAGATGCCTTCGCCATAGATAATATCAAACACAGCCTCACGGAAGGGAGGCGCGACCTTGTTCTTCACAACACGGACACGGGTACGGCTACCGATGGTCTCACTGCCGTTCTTGATAGCCTCTACCTTACGGACATCCAGACGGACGGAGGAATAGAACTTCAGAGCATTACCGCCGGTGGTGGTTTCGGGGTTGCCGTACATGACACCGATCTTCATACGAAGCTGGTTAATGAAGATGACCAGACAGTTGGTCTTTGCAACAGTACCTGCCAGCTTACGCAGTGCCTGAGACATAAGTCTTGCCTGCAGGCCCACAAAGGCCTCGCCCATTTCACCCTCGATCTCTGCACGGGGAGTCAGAGCCGCAACGGAGTCCAGGATCAGTACATCGATGGCGCCGGAGCGAACCAGAGCCTCGGTAATATCCAGAGCCTGCTCACCGGTATCGGGCTGAGATACCAACATGGTGTCAATATCCACACCGATCTGGGAAGCGTAGTAGGGATCGAGAGCATGCTCTGCATCCACGAAAGCGACTTCGCCACCACGCTTCTGAGCCTCTGCGGCAATGTGCAGAGCCAGAGTGGTCTTGCCGGAGGATTCCGGTCCGTAGATCTCTACGATTCTGCCACGGGGCACACCACCGATGCCCAGAGCTGCATCCAGTGCCAGAGAGCCGGTGGGGATGGAGTCTACCTGCATTTCCACACGGTCACCCAGGCGCATGACAGCACCCTTACCGTAGCTCTTTTCGATCTGGTGGAGAACGGTTGTCAGGGCTTTTTTCTTATCCTCTGCGGGGGTAGGGGCTTCATATACAGTCTTCTTACTTGCCATAATTAGTCTTCCTCTCTTTTACGGGCCAATACCGCCCTGATAATGCCTGCGCTGTCTTTGCGCAATTCTTCAACCTCATACTCGGTGGCAGTCAGAAGCTCACACACAGCTTCCTCCTGTCCAAGACCAAACTCCAAACACAGATAGCCGCCGGGCATCAGTGCCGAAGTGTAATTTTTAATGATAGCACGGTAGAAGTCCAGTCCGTCTTCTCCTCCATACAGAGCCAGATGGGGCTCATAATCCCGTACAGAGGGATCCAGTTCTTCCATCTCTGCCCCGGTGATGTAAGGGGGATTGGATACGATCAAATGGAATGCACCCAGAAATTCCGCCGCTGGCTCTGTCACATCCAACTGTACACAGCTCACACGGGCAGAAAGCTTCTGACTCTGGACATTCCGTCTTGCCACACGCAGAGCCTCCTGAGAAATATCTCCCAAAGTCACTCTGGCATCCTTGACCCGTTTGGCAATGGCAATGCCGATGCAACCGGAGCCGGTGCAAAGATCCAGAATTCTGGGATTCTGCTCCAGGAACAGAGCCTTCTTAATGGCCAGTTCCGTGACCACCATGGTATCATCTCTGGGGATCAGCACATGGGGGTTGACCTCCAAGGTCATGTCATAGAAATCCCACTGACCCAGAATATAGGGCATAGGTTCTCCCTTGCTGTAACGTTCCACATATTCCTCTGCCAGACGGCAGATCTCCTCGGAGGCGTAAAGATCCCGATTGGCGATCAGCTCCTCAGCGGTCTTGCCGGAGGCGGCGCAGATCAGTTCTCTGGCAATGTTTGCGGCAAATTCCCCTTCTTTTTCCAGAAGAACACGACGGGCATCTAAATACAGCTGTGCATATTTCTTTACCACTTGTCGCTTCCCTCCTCTTGGGGAATGACGGCCTTTAAGGCTTCAATACCCACTTCGATCATGTCATCGTCCGGCTCGTTGGTGGTGATGTACTGCAGCCACAGTCCGGGAGCGGAAATGGCACGGGTAAACCAATTATCATACCGTCCCACAAGACGGTTGATCTCATAAGCGATGCCCACAACCACAGGCAGGAGCAGAAGCTTCAATGCCACACGGACAAGGGCATTGAGAATGCCGGATTCAAAGGTGGGGGTAATGGGCGCAAGGAGCATACTTGCCACGGAAAATACCAGAATGGACAAGAATACCACCACAAAGAGGAAGCTGGTACCGCAACGGGGATGGAGACGGCTCTTGCTGCGGACATTTTCCACAGTCAGCTCTTCCTTGGCCTCGTAACAGGCAATGGTCTTATGCTCCGCTCCGTGATAGGCAAAGACGCGCTTCATATCCTTCATAAGGGACATGAGGTACATATAGCCCACAAGGATCACAATACGAATCAGACCCTCAACCAGATTATGTATCAGCATATTGGGGATCCAACGCTGGATCACAGAGCCGATAAAGGAGGGCAGGATCACAAACAGTCCTACAGACAGGCAAATGCCCAATACCACAGCCAGTGTGGTAAATGCTCCCGTAGAAAGCTTTTCCTCCAACCACTTGTCCAGCTTGGAGGGATTTTCCACTTCCTCCTCTGTTTCCTCCTCGATCATGAGATCGGCGGAGTACATCATGGCGCCTGTGCCGATCTTCATGGAGGTCCAGAAGTTAAACAAACCGCGGATCAGTGGCAACTTTCGGATGGTGAATCCTTCCTTGGGCTTTTTACGATCCTCGATTTTCTTCTGCAAGCCGTCCTTGGTACGGACGATGACCGCACTTTTTTCCGGTCCAAGCATCATGATACCTTCGATCAATGCCTGTCCGCCGATCATGGTCTTAAAGCCTGCATTCTGTTCTTTTTTCATATGGAACTCCTTTCTTCCGGCTTCCCTGTGCTTATTGTTCTTCCATGGGAAGTCGAATGGTTACAAGGGTACCGCCACCGGGGGCATTGCTGATGTCCAGAGTGCCGCCGTGCATAGTGACGATCTCCTCACACACAGCCAGACCGATGCCGTTGCCTCTGGCCTTACTGCTTCCCTTGTAAAATTTCTTCTTAATGAGAGGTAGCTCATCCTCTGCAATGCCGGGGCCGAAGTCACGGATGCTCACTGCTACCCAGGGTTCTTCCAGACGGATCTCTGCAGTGATCCTGCCACCCTCTCCACCGTGCTTGGCGGCATTGTCCAGAATGTTCAGGAAGACCTGACGCATACGGGAGGTATCACAAGGGATCTCAGGGATCTCATCATCATTTTCCAAATATTCCAGACGGATGGTCTCCTGCTGGAGACGGGAGCCGTACATAAAGACCGTATCCTCAAACTCCGACCGCAGGTCACCCATGCTGACATTGAGCTTGAAGCGTCCGTCCTGCATACGGGAGAATTCCAACAGCTCCTCCACCATAGAGGTCAGACGGCGGGATTCTCTCAGGATGATATTCAGTCCACGGCGTGCCTCCGCAGTTTCCACACTGCAACCTGCATCCAGCAGGGTCTCACTCCAACCGCTGATGGCAGTCAGAGGGGTACGAAGCTCATGGGAAACAGAGGACATGAATTCCGACTGGGTTTTTTCCGACATGGCAATTTTGTTGGACATATCGTTGATGGTATCGGAAAGCTCGCCGATCTCATCGTCAAACTGCCGTTTGATCTGAACACCGTAGCCACCTGCGGCAATGCGCTTGGCAGTGGCGGTGATCTCCGACACAGGTTCTAAGATACTCTTGACATAGTATCTGCCGCTGGCATATACCACCACTAGCATGAGCACGCCTACAAGGCTCACCAAAAGGCCAAAGTACAGGATCTGTCTGTCCACAAATTTCAGACTGCTGACATAGCGCAGAACACCGATGACCTCTCCGTTGCTGTAGATCAGGGGGCTGGAAACCGCCATGATCCGTTCTCCCGTAGCAGGGTTGACCCCGGTATAGGAAGCAATGGCCTTGGTCTCAATAGCCTGAGTAATGTCCGTGGTCACAAGGGTTTGAGAGGACAGACGGGAATAGGAGGAAGCCACAATGCGGTAATTGGTATCCACAAACTGCAGCTCCATCACATCCTTGGACTCAAAGGTCTGTGCAAACTTGGCACAGGACTGATAGTATTCGTTATAGCTACTACTCAAGTACGTTTCAAAAAAGCGGGTACCGGAGCGAGCCTTGGCCTCCATGCCAGCCTGCATATTGGAGTAATAGTAGGCGGCAACCATGACGGACAAGCCGATCACGCAGAGCAACACCAAGGCCAGAACCACACTGAGGGTATTGCGGAGCCATCTACCCTGCAAGCCCTTGTTCCGTACGGCACGGAGGCTGTTTTCCTTGAGCTTTTGAATTTTATTCCTCATATCGGGACATCAAAGCCCCCACTTGTAGCCGTAACCCCAGATGGTAGTGATATAAGTGGGATTCGACTTGTTATCTTCGATCTTAATACGCAGACGGCGGATATTCACATCCACGATCTTCAGTTCTCCATCATAATCTCTGCCCCAAACGGCGGTGAGGATGTCCTCACGGGACAGAGCTCTGCCGGGATTCTGCATGAACAGCTGAATGATGGAATATTCCACCTGGGTCAGCTTAATGCGTCTGCCCTCCTTCTCCAAGGTGCGGTTACGAAGATTCAGGGTGAAAGGCTCATTGACAATGATTTCGGGATCGGAGTCTGCCCCTCCGCCGATGCGGCGGTACAGTGCATCGATACGAGCTGTCAGCTCCGCAGGAGAGAAGGGCTTGGTCACATAGTCATCCGCACCTGTCATCAGACCGGTAACCTTGTCCATCTCCTGTGTACGGGCGGTGAGCATAATGATGCCGATGGTCTTGTTGTTGGCGCGGATGTTGCGACATACCTCAAAACCGTCAATATCCGGGAGCATAATGTCCAGAATGGCTACGCCGATATCCGGATGCTCCTTCAGTCGTTCCAGAGCCTCCATACCTGTGCCTGCTTCAATGGCCTCATAGCCTGCACGCTTCAGATTAATGACGACGAAGCTGCGAATACTGACTTCATCCTCCAGAATTAATACTTTTTTCACGGTAATTCCCCTTCCGATTTTCTCTTTATACTAACTCATAGTAAACGGTTTTCATCCCGTTTTATAAAAAACAGCATTATGTTTCTCCGGTGTTCCAGTCCACACGAATGAAGCAGAACATTTCTTTTAAGATCGACAGGCTCAAGCCCCGATCCGTATCATAGCGACAGGCATATACGATGTCACCCTTCTGGGTTAAAGATTCCATTCCCTGTGCCTCCATGCTCCCTGTTGCGATATCCTTGTGGAAGGAGCTGATGGCAAACAGTTCTTCTCCCGTATCCCGATCCAGGAAGCTGTAAAGCTGGTTGCTTCCGTGGGTGACAGTGCGGTTCACTGCAATGAGCTCCTGCAATTCTTCGGGGATCAGCAAATACCAGCCTGCGGAATAGTTGTGATAGGTCACGCACTTATCCTCTTGACTGCCGTCCTCCAAAAGGTTGAACCAAGTGATCAGGGACTGATTTTCCGTCCCCTCCTGCCCGGGCACAGACTTCAAGGGGCTGATCTTGGGCAGTTCGATCAGTCCGTCTGTATCGATGTCCCCACTGTAAACATAGTATTCACGGAGAGTCTCCACACGCAAGCCTGTATCATCACGGAAAGTCATATTGCAGAAATTGCCATTCTGCAAGGCGAAAATATCCGTGATCAGTAAATTCTCTCCGTAGGTAGAACCTACAAAGACCGCAGGAACATTCTTGCACATTTTTCCGCTGATGATCCGCTTGATGGCAGATACGGGAGCGGACAGATTGCTTTCCTTGGCTCTGAGTAATTCTCCGTCGGTCCAGCGGTAGTATTCCGCCACACCGTTCTGGGCATCTCCGTCTGCACGGAAGGAGACGATCTCCCTGCGCCCGTCGGAGTCCAGATCCGCAATGGCATATTCCGCATAATTGGCGGTCATCATCTCCACAAGACTGTCTCCCTCCAAAGCATAAACGCTCAGAACCTGAGGGACACCCTCGCTGATCTTTCTGCCGACGATGATCTCCAGCCCCGGGGTGTCATCGATGGTGTCATAGACCACACTGTCAAAGGCATAGCCCGGACCGTAGCTACGGTCTACCAGAGTATAATTCTCACCCTTGCGGTCAAAAACACAGACGGACAGAGAAGCATCTCCCTCGGTTTTCAGAAAAACAAGAGCTTCCTCCTCATGGTCTGCGTCCAGATTGATCATCTGCACGGTTTGCTGATTCTCTCCCGCAGTGGGAGGACTGTAGCTTGCCCCATCTGCAATGAGTCTCTCGATCTCCGACTGCAAATCGTAAAAGCTTTCCGGTTGCAGAGGCACTGCGTAGAGATTCTCTGCAGGATCCAATACGCAACCACTCATGGCAAAGGCAAGGAGGCTTGCCATAAGTAACAGTATCCATTTTTTCATATTTCCCCTCCTTCGGAGTGGATTCTATAGATGTTTTGCCTTAATTACATGATATTATATCATACTTTGTAGCAAAAGTGTAGTGGCTGTAACAATTTTATTTCAAAACTACCTGTTTTTCTCCCAAAATATGACGCATTTCTTCCATCATATCCTCACGGACTGTGCAGGCAGTACCCCGACGTACACCCGTATCGGCATAGTACAGCACCGTCCGCAGTTCCCCGGGGAACATATTCAGCACCGCACGGATCTTCCGATCCTCGGCACAGCCCTCGGTGGGAAGCTTCAGGTACAGGGTCTGAGGCACAGGCTTGGCAAGCGCCTCCACGGAATAGATCTCATTGACGATCATCTGGGGGGCTTTGTCATCCCGCACGGACAGGCGACCTTCCATGACCAGAGGGGCATTTTCCTTGAGAAGCTCTCCCCTCTTGCTGATGGTGGTGGAGAAGACCAGCAACTCCATATCGGCAGTATCGTCCTCCAAGGTCACATAGGCCATCATGGTATTGTTCCGTGTGGTCTTCATTTTGATGGACTCCGCCACACCTGCGATCCTGACCACCTGCTCGTCACGGTAACGGCCGTCCCCTGCCTCAAAGGACCGGAGGATCTGCAAGATGGGTACAGCACCGCTTCCGCGGATGCGCCGGCGATACTCGTCCATGGGATGGCCGGACAGGTACAGACCGATGGTTTCCTTCTCCATCTGCATCAATTGACTCTTGGGAAGCTCCGGCAGATCCGGGATGTCCACAGAGCTGTGAGAACGGGTAGAGGAGGTGTTCAGAAGCTCGAAGAGCCCCATTTGTCCCTCAAGATTGTGCTTACGGCTCTTGGAAATATCGTCCATGATCATCTCGTAAGCATAGAGCATCTGCGCCCGATTCCGCCCCAAGCCGTCCATAGCACCGCATTTGATCAGGTTTTCCACGGCACGCTTGTTCAGATCCTTATCGTACATCCGCTCCAGGAAATCCTCCAGATTGCGGAAAGTTCCTTTTGCCTCCCGTTCCGCCATCATCTGACGGATGAGGCCTCTGCCGATGTTCTTCACCGCACCCAAACCGAAGCGGATGCCATCGTCCTCTACGGTAAAGGAGTCTGCGGAGGCATTGACATCGGGATGGAGGAGGGCAATGCCCATAGACTTGCAGTCGGCAATGTAGCCCGCAGTCTTGGTGGCATTGTCCAGCACGGAGCTCAGCAGCGCGGACATATATTCCTTGGGATAGTGGCACTTCAAATAGGCGGTGTCGTATGCCACCTTGGCATAACAGACCGCATGAGCCTTGTTGAAGGCGTAGTTCGCAAAGTCCAGAATTTCTTTGTAAATAGCCTGTGCCGCAGTCTCGCTGACCCCGTTGGCAATGGCACCGGGGATGCCCCGTTCGGAATCGCCGTAAACAAAGGCCTGCCGTTCTGCAATGATGACCGCTTCCTTCTTCTTGGAAATGGCACGGCGCATATTATCCGCCTGTCCCAAACTGTAACCGCCCAGCTTGCGGAAGATCTCAATGACCTGCTCCTGATAGACAATACAGCCGTAGGTCACGGAGAGGATGGGCTCTAACTGGGGACAGAGATAGGTGATTTTCTTGGGATTGTGCTTGTTGTCAATGAAATGGGGAATGGAGTCCATAGGGCCGGGGCGGTACAGGGCAACGATTGCCGTCAGATCTTCAATAGACTGGGGCTTCATGTTCACACACACAGCGGTAATACCGGCAGATTCCAGCTGGAACACACCGGCAGTCTTACCCTCGGACAGCATAGCAAAGCTTTCGGGATCGTCATCCCTGACCTTTTGCAGATCAAAGGCCGGCTCTTTCATGCGAATGGCTCGCTCTGCATCCTCGATAATGGTCAGGTTACGCAGTCCCAAAAAATAGTGATAGGTAACGAACACCGCCAGCATTATCTGGTACGGGTCGTTTTCCCCCACTTCGAACCGTGCGTGCGACTTTCACCGCACACGGCTCTCCATCGTGAATTAGTAGACTACGGTAATCTACTTTCGAATGATGTCAGAATGTTCACTTAATCGTTCAATCAATCAGCAGTTATTTAAATAAATTGGAATTTGCTCACTTCTTCTTTTTCCAAAATAATTTAATCCCTATCGCAAAGAATACCGCAAAGCAAATCGCAAATGTAATTACCCATTCCATTGGCTCATCTCCTTTGTCAAATTCGTATTTAGGCTATAACCTTTAGTAAGCATAACCGTAGATGTTGTGTTCCGACCAAGCAACAAAGAGGCATTATCCAATGATCAAAGTGATGATTCAATGAAAACAGAATCTACATTTTGTGGTTTGCTTATTAAAGGTGATAACCTAAATCGGAATTTGAATGAATAATGAATAATTGTGGTATCCCTTCGGGATGGATTTAAAATAATGGCTTCGCCATGGGAATTACACCCATTTTTAAAATCTTCGGCGTAGCCGACACTGAAATGATTCATTATTCATCCTTCATCATTCATTCTTCATTATTCCGATTTGTGCGACGGTCGGGAGCGACAAATCGGAATTTAACTGCTAGGCACTTTCAAGGAATTTTCCGCCGATTACTTTCAACTGTCAAGCTGTGTCGTATGATTAAATTTCTTTGCCGTTTAGCGTCTTGTACACCAAGCGGTCTCCCTCGTAGCACAGCTTTAGGGAGAAGAAGGGGACACGGTCTTCCATGAGCTTCAGGAAGATCTTATCTCCCTCCCATTGAGGCAGGGCGGCGAAGAAATCCTTGTCCACCCATTCCGGTGTCCCTTCGTCACAGTCGATCAGATCCCCCTCAAAGCCTGTGGCATGGAACAGGTGCATATATTCGCCCTCCCAGAGATCGGACACAAAGGTGACGATGCCACAATAGCGGTATTCCGTCAGGGTCAGACCTGTTTCCTCCTTGGCTTCTCGCAGGAGGCATTCTTCCGGGCTTTCATTTTCTTCGAATTTGCCACCGATGCCGATCCACTTGTCCTTGTTCAGGTCGTTTTCCTTCTTGATGCGGTGGAGAAGCAGGTAACAGCCTTCTTTTTCAATATAGCACAGGGTGGTGTTTTTCATTGGGTGACCTCCTTGAAGATCAGTTCGTCATAGCCGGTTTCGGGATCGAATTCTTTTTGGATCTCCCAGCCTTCGCAGAGGCCGAGAACAAGCTCACAGGTGGTGTTAATGATACAGCCCTCCACCAGATGACCGCCTACGGTACTCAGGTCTTCCTTGGACAGGGCGATGTGCAGGTGACAGCGGTTTTGACTTACGGTGCCGTTGAGGCTGAGGATCTCACAGTATTCGGTGATATCTTGCTTGTTCACTCCGCTTGCATCCCTGACACGACCGCGGGAAATACAGCCTACAGCGGACAGTACCACTGCCGCAGGGATCTGTTCTTCCTTGGCAATCTCACGGATCCCCAGGAGCAGATCCTCTCCCCGACGGAGACGCTTACAAATGGTTTTCAATAGAAACACTCCTTCCTTGGAATGGTAAGTACAATTGCAGGGGCAGATGCCCTTGCGGTAGGTAGATGCATCAGTGGAATGATCCCCTCTTACAGTGTTTGCTACATTGTAAGAGGGGATAGGAGTCAGGAATTCAGGATCACACGGATCCCACTGTGGATGTTCTTCACGGTGCAATGAGAAGCACCGGCTTCATGCTCCCCGTCCAAAGTCCAGTCCATATCCTCCGGAGCTTCGATCTCTACGGAGGGGGTGGAAATGAAGGTCAGCATAGGGGAATTGTAATCCTGCGTGGACAGAGCCAGAATGCAGTCGCTGAGTTCCAGAGGATTCCGGGGCTTGCGTACCAGCAACAGCTCAAAAAGACCGTCATTCATATCCACCAAATTGGGATCTAAGGTCAAGATCCCTGCCACTGAGGTGCAATTGGTGATTGCGCCGAAGAGATAATCGTCTTCATAGACCTCACCGGAGGCGGTGGTGATCTTCACATGACGGGCGCGGATAGAGGTGACCTCTTTCACCCCGGACAGGATATATGCCATGTGTCCCAGATGGTTTTTCAGGCTCTGAGGGGTGGCGTAGGAGGTACGGGTGAAAGCACCGAAGGAGGCAATATAGGAAAAATAATGCCGATTGAACCGCCCGATGTCCAGATATCTGGGACTGCCGTACAGAATATCCTCCGTAGCACGGAGAATATTTTTGGAAAGTCTTAAGCCGGAGGCAAAATCATTGGTGCTTCCCGCAGGGATATAGCCGATGGGAGGACGCTGATCCAAGGTACACAGGCCGGACACCACTTCGTTAAATGTGCCGTCGCCACCGATGCATATGACAAGGTCAAAGTCAGCCCCTCGCTCTGCAGAGATCCGAGTACCGTCCCCACGACGACCTGTCATGTAGGTGGTGACCTCATAGCCGTTACGGTTGAACATGGAAATAATATCGGGAAGATAGGATTTTGCCTTTTTCTTCCCGGCGCAGGGGTTCATAATGAGAAGGAGTTTTTTCATTTCCGAATCACTTTCAAATACACAATGAGGAGAACGGCGGCCATGACCACGCCGAAGCCCATGAAGATCCACAGCTCACGGGATTGGGGCTTGCGGATGCGGACGGGAGTGATGAAGGCCAAACCGCTCAGGGCGGTGATCCCGCACAGGCACACACGGAAGCCTGCGCGCCGGAACAGTTGCAGGAACAGTTGGATCTCACCTTGGGAACTGCAGTACAGAGCCACAAGGCAGAAGAAAAAGGGGAAAATCAGGGAAGCGGTGGTAATGGGCATACCGCTGTAGCTTTTTCGTACCTCATCGGTCTTGTGCTGGCGGATCTCCTCGGTCACATTGTAATAGGCAAGGCGGATGACACCTGCGGTGACATAGAAGGCGGAGATCACATAGGCATACCAGCGGTGATCGCAAAGAACAATGGTCATTATGGCAGGCAAAACACCGAAGGCTACGATATCCACAAGGGAATCGATCTGGATGCCGAAGCTCTTTTCGTCTTGGGTACGGTTCTTTTTGCTACGGGCGACCTTCCCGTCAAACATATCACATAAACCGCTGAACATCAAGCAGAAGGTGGCAAGAATAGGATGCCCGCTTGTGACCATGCCGATGCCTGTAATAGCGGAAACCAGGCTCATATAGGTTAGAATTACGGTATAATCATAAAATCCGATCATATACTATCCCCCTTGGAAGTCTCTCTTTTCTGTATTACTATATTATCTTATATTATGTGGCTTTCGTCAAGTCAAAAACGGAAAAAAACATGAAAATTGTCGAAAACCGCTCTCAGAACTCTCCTATGGCATACATCAGGGCGGACAGGGCACACAGGGGTGCGGTCTCACAGCGGAGGATGCGACTGCCCAAGGTGCAGATCTTCAGACCTGCCTCTTGCGCCTTGAGAACTTCTTCCGTTTCAAAGCCACCCTCCGGCCCTGTGAGGATGGATACGGAACGGAAGCTCTGTGCCTCGATAGCGGCACGGAAGGTCAGATTTTCTTCGTTTTCATAGAAGCACACTGCCAGATCCTTTTCGGCGGCCTCCCGTAAGGCGGCGGCATAGGATGGCAGGGAGCGAACCTTGGGAATGATGCCGCGACGGGACTGCTCTGCGGCAGAGGCGGCGATCTTCTGCCAGCGATCCAGCTTTTTGCTCAGGGACTTGTCATCGGGCTTGGATACGCAACGGGCAGAGGGGAAGCACACGATCTCATAAGCTCCCAGCTCCGTGGCCTTCTGGATCACATGCTCGAATTTGTCACCCTTGGCAAAGGCCATGTACACGGTGCAGGGGATCTTTGCCTCCGATTGGGAGGGATCTGCACTGTGGACCACCAGACTGATTTGCTCCTTGTCTGCCTGGGAAACGGTGCATTGGTAATCTGTGCCTTGACCGTCACAGACCGTGAGGCTGTCGCCCTCCTTCAGGCGCAGAACACGGGCATGGGCGGCATTTTCCCCGGTGAGAACCATAAAAGAGGGATGGATCTCCTCCGGTGTAACAAAAAATCGTGGCATAAAGCCTCCTCCAATCCTGACTAACATGACTATATTGTACCAGAGAAAATAAATTTTCGCAAGAGGCAAAAAAAGTATTGACAAATCGAAAATTCCAATGTATAATATCAAAGCAATGTGGATATGCGAGTGTGCTGGAATCGGTAGACAGGCACGTTTGAGGGGCGTGTGGCAGCAGTCGTGTGCGTTCAAGTCGCATCACTCGCACCATATGATCCGCCGTAAGGAAACTTACGGCGGATTTTTTTGCCCAAAACTTTACCATGCTTCTGTGATATATTACAAATGGAGGATGGCGATGCTTCGTAATTCAGGTGTCCGTCAGCAGAATCCTGCGTGCCGGCCCTGTGGAAAGAGCCATTCTCTTTTTTTATGTTTTGTTATGAACATTCGGCATAGAGATGTGATATTTAGCCCACTGCGCAGTTATGGTTGTAAAATAAGAACGGACAGTAAGTTGTGAGCTTGCTGTCCGTTTCGTTTCGTATTTGGGAATCGGTGGTTTTTCAACCGGCAGATATGGTTTATTCTTTCAACCAACGTTCGTGGGAGCCGGTGGCGAGGGCTTGGAGCTGTTGGATGAGGCCTTGGCGGCAGTGGTTGCAGGTGGGGCAGTCTTTGTAGTGCTGGCACAGGGGGAAGTCCGCAAGACCCCGGTTACGGAGGATACGATAGGGGAGAGAGACTTCCTTGCACATGACGGGGCAGTATTTGGTGAGGGTGGAATAGATGAGGTCCATAGGAGAGAAGCCCTTTCGGTGAGAGAATAGTGAAGTATGAAGGTATCGCCTTTGGCGATGGGCTTGAATTTCAGTTTGTCGGTCTGTTTGATGCATAAACCATCGTATCTCACCGTAGGGGCGACCTGTGGTCGCCTGCCTGTTTTGAAGAGAGAACAGTGATTTTAAACGGTAGAATGTTCAAATTTTCAGTTCCTACACCGGGAGACCACCGGTCTCCCCTA
>JAZMZW010000110.1:0-2947 GCA_045586205.1 Faecousia sp.
TACGTCTACAGACAAATTGGTATAGCCACTAATATCCACAGGTGTAGCAAACCGCACACCGGCATCAGGCCATCCAATGGGCTCTTTTGCCCACAGGTGAATTGCATCCTTGCTATTATTGGTTTCTTTGGTGGTCACTTCCCAGCCGGAGTTACCGGTAAAGTTATTGGTTGTGAAGATACCGGAGGCAAATACATCCTCGGGATCCAGCTTGGTCTCGATGGTCGCATTGGGATCATGCATGAGTCCGTCCACATAGACCGTGTAGCCTGCGGGGATCAGAATGCTGATTCGAATGATCTTGGAGCTGTTGCCCTCAGAGAAGCCCTGGAACAGGGAGGCAGGAATTGTGCCGTAATACCAGCCATCTCCCACGCTCTCAAAGTTAAAGGCAACCTCGGGACAATACTTCCAGCTGCTGTTGTATATCCGCATATAGGCCTCGGGGTTCTTGTCACCGAAGTAGAAATATGCGCTCACAACACCCTTGGTCATATTGGGTACTTGCTTCCAGGTGCCGTCGATCACCGCATACTCGGGAGACAGGGTCATGATGCCGGTCTCATTATTCTTAGCGGTGATCTGCAGGGAGCGGACACTGCCCTGTGCCTTCTTATAGTCGGTGGAGAATTTCACCAGCTTGGCGGTGGTCATGCCACTATCCTGGGGCAGGTTGATCCAGTCAGAATCCACGGCTTCCTTGATCTTGGTCTTGTTCACATAGTCAAACTTGACCGTGTCGATCAGAACCTTGGAGGCCTTGGTAATACCGGAGAAGGTAAAGCGGATACGAATAATGTCATCATTTCGCGCCGTATTAAAGTCGAAATCATACACATCCACAGTACCCTTGTACCAGCCGTTTCCTACGGAGGTCAGGGTCATGGGCAGAACATTGGAGAATTTCCAATCGTTATTGTACCGCTTGACCAGGTCCACATTGACCGCAGGCGATGCGCCTTCAAACTTGAAGTAAGCCGTCAGCGTGCCGCCGGTCATATCCGGCAGCTCTTCCATACCGGCAGTACCCAGCATGATCTCGGGATTGAGCACCACGAAGGGGCTGCCGGGGCCCTTGTCAGAATTGAAGGTGGCCTCCAGGGAGCAGGTACTCTCGTCGCCCATCATTTCCTCATGGTTATAGATGGTGCTTGCGCCCTGCCAGCCAGTATCCTGCATCATATTCTCCCAGCCCTGTGCCAGAGTCTCATCAGAGAATGTATAAGTCGTATCAATCTCCGGGTAATTTTCACCGGGGACTACATCCAAACCATCCAGGTAGAACTCAAACTGATAGTTCTGGGTCAGGCTAAACCCGGAGTATTGCATTTTAACAAACAGGTTTTCTGCGCTGTACTGATTATTGATCAATCTGTGGGTCGTACCCAATCGACGCAGGGAGAAGAAAATCTGTGTCCACTCACCTGCCTTGGCAAACTGGCGGCGGAACTCACCTTCCACCCGTGTCCAGTCGGTCATGACAGGACGGGTAGAATCATTGATAACCAACTGGAACTCAATATCCTGATCCATGGGGTTATAGACCCAGAAGGTCACAATGGCATTGCTCCAGATCTGATCCGTAAAATATTTCTGTGCCATCTCGCTGGAGAGATTCAGGAAGCTCTGACCCCATTCATGGGGCTCTACGCCGTCAAACTTCACATGCAGGGAGGTCTTGGAGTCCTCGCCCTTCAAATAACGGCTGTCATTAGATACGCTCTTGGAAATACCAGCCTCTGCCCAGCCCAGAGTACCTGTGGATTTATACAGGTCGTCCAGGGGATCTGCACGGACCGTGGTCGCCACAGATACGATCTTGGTGGCGGTTTCCTTACCGCGCTTGGCGGTAATGGTCACAATGGTATCCTTCATAGACACGGGGGTAAAGTAAAGATCCTTTACCTCCAGCTCGTGCTCCTGGAAGGAATACTCGTTGGTCTCCGGATCCAGGGTCACATCCGTATAACGGGCGGTCGCAGAATACTTGACACCGTCCTGGGGCAACAAGATCTGCATAATATCGTAGGGCTCATCCAGATAGGCCGGGGTGATCACCTTGACCGTTTCGATCTTCAGTGGACCTTCCGCCTTAGAGCCCCCATCAGATTGTTCATTACATGCTGCAAAGGACAGGAGCATGATGCTCACCAACAGCAGCAACAGAACATTTCTCATGAGATGCTTCATAGCTTTTCTCGTCCTTTCCCGACATTAGCCCTTCAGGCCGCCGGCAGTAATGTTTTTCATGATGGTCTCCTGGAATCCGATAAACACCAGGATCGTAGGAATTGCTGCAACCATGATCACCGCAAAGTAAAGGGGCATACCAAAGTATCTAGCCTGGGATTGCAGGGCATAAGCCATATATCCCAAGGAGGGCCATTCGTCCATATAAAGAACAGTATCCATGTACTCACTCCATTGAGAAATGAAGTTCACAATGAACAGTGCTGATACCACAGGCTTGATCATGGGGAACATGACCCGCCAGAACACCTGAAAATGTCCCGCTCCGTCAATAAATGCCGCTTCTGCATAGCTCCAACTTAAATTCTTCCAGCCGGAGTACAGCATCAAGAAGCCGAATCCAATACCGCTACACCAAGTCGTCCAGATCAGCCAGGGTTTGTTGGCGATCTGCAATTCATTGTGGATCAAATTGTAAGAGGATGCTGTGGTTCCCAACACAGGAATGATCATAATGGTAACCACAAAGGCATAGATCCAGTTGAGCCATCTATGATTCTGTGAATACTTGCACACCACATAAGAGGTACAGGCACAGAAGAAAATGTTGAAGGATACAGAGCCAACTGTTCGCCATATAGTATTGAAGATAGCAAACGGAATGGACACCGTCATGGTTTGCTCATCAAAGATTTTGCTATAATTCTCCCATCGCAGATCTGCAAAACCGGGAATCTTAAAAGCATCTTCGTTGAAG
>JAZMZW010000111.1:0-34473 GCA_045586205.1 Faecousia sp.
TTGTCGTAGAGGATGCACATATAGAGGGCTTGATGCCAGTTTTTCAGGGGGCGGTAGGTGATGTCGTTCCGGGGGCGGAGGCAGGAGCCGGGGATGAAGGAGATGCCGGCTTCGGCGGCTACCAGATCCAGTGCGGCTTCGGCGGTATTGACTACGCAGAGGATGTTTTCCTCTGTAGGAGTCCCTGTTGCCCATTCGCGGAAGCTTTTGCCCACATCATAGTTAAAGGCGATCTGAGGCTCTTTGCTGAGACTTTGGGGATCAATCAATTCCTCTTGGGACAGGGGGTGAGACAGGGGCAGGGCTACATAGAAATCCTGCTCCTGCAGCTTGCGGAAGTGCAAACTGCGGTCACGGTCTGTGAGATCTACAATAGCCATATCGATCTCCTCCTCACGGACAAGATCCATGAGCCGTTCCGCAGAGCTTTCTGTTAAGCTGAAACGGACACGGGGATTTTTCTTCAGGTATGCGCTGATGGTTTGGGCGGCTGTGCCTGTGAGAGAGCCGGATACATAGCCCATACGAACCACAACGGGGGCGCTGAGACGGCTTTCACGCAGAGTCATGGAGGCGGATTGCAGTTCCTGCAGAGCAGCATCCACTTTTTCACGGAAGAAACGGCCTTCGTTGGTCAGGCGGATATTTCTGCCCACCTTTTCAAAGAGCTTGATGCCACCCAGATCCGTTTCCAAATTATGTATGGCACTGCTGAGGGAGGGCTGAGAGATCCCCAATCTGGCGGCGGCCACGGTATAATGCTCCACCTGTGCCAAAACGGAAAAATAACGTAAAACATTGTAATTCATATAAATTCTCCGAAATGTATAGTTTCTATCTATCAATACCATATCACAGGAGGGGAGAATTATCAAGAGAAAAGGGAAATTTTGTCGAAATTAAACCGCCACTCGGTTACGGAGGGCGGTTGAAGTGATGTCGCTTCGCTTACTGATAGCACTTCAATAACTGCCTAGCTTGTCTTCAGAAGCATGCGCCGATCGTAGGGCAAGCTGCCTCAGCTTGCCGGTGCAGGAATCGAAAATTAGTACCGCAGTTTGTTTTCTTGGTGGAACTACCTGATTTGTGCCGTTTTGCAAGTCACACAAGTCTGCCGCTTCGCGGAGGTTAAGCTGGGGGCAGCTTGCCCTACGGTTAATATGTGCGTTTATATGCTGTGTTCCGTCCCTGTAGTGCCTGCATCAACCATCAATGATGGTTGCTACGATGGTGGTTGTTTGACTGTGCGAAATTGATAACCTAGACAATTTTCAATTTCGGCAACTTTCCACTATCCACTGTCAACTTTCAACTTGGATTCATTGTCCATTGTCCATTTGGCTTTCCACTTTCAACTTAAACTTCCCTGTTTGCTTTTGATTTGATCTGTTTTTTCGGGCTTCGGCTTAGCCTAGGGGGAGTGTGCCGGCTAGGAGGAGGGAGTTGTCGGATTGGAGGGCGATGGTGTGTTCGAAGGCGGCGGCGATGGCGATGATGTTTGTCCAGTCGGCTACATCGCAACGGCCGTCTTCGTTGTAGCCCTTGGCTACCACGGTGCCGTCGGCACGGAGGCCTACGGCGTGTTCCTGACCGCAGGCAATGGCTAGGATATTCTCCCAATCCTCCGTTTTGCAACGGTCATGGTTTTCGCTTCCTGTGGCAAGGACTTTGCCATCTGCCCGCAGTCCCAGGGAAAAATTCTTTCCTGCGCAGATTTGGACGATCCCTTCCCAAGAGGAGGTATTACACTGTCCCTCGTCGTTGAGGCCCGTGGCAAGGACTGTACCGTCCTTCCGCAGTCCCAAAGTATGGAAGCCCCCGCTGCAGAGCTTTATAACCTCTGTCCAGCTTTCCACATTGCACTGACCGTCGTAATTTGCACCTGTGGCAAGAACTGTGCCGTCCTTCCGCAGTCCCAGAGAATAGTCCGAGCCTGCACAGAGACTTTGGATGTCTGTCCATTGGTCTACCTCCAGTCTGCCGTCCAGCTTGTGACCTTTTGCCAGAACTGTGCCGTCCTTTTTTAATCCCAGACTGTGATCCCAGCCGGCGCAGACGGCTTGCAGATCCTTCCAACCGCCCATTTTACAGCGACCGTCGGGGTCAAAGCCGGTGGCAAAGGCCTTGCCGTCCTTGTCCAGACCCAGAATATGGGCGTAGCCTGCGGAAAGTCTTTGGATGTTCTTCCATTTGCTTAGATTGCACTGACCGTATTCGTTGCTTCCTACCCCCTCTACCTTGCCGTTGGGCAGGATACGGGCATGGAAAAAGCCACCTACCGTCAATGCTTCTGCCTGACGGAAAGCGGTATCTCTGAGGGCAATCAATTCGGCTGTGAGATTTGGGTACTTCATAGGGTATCCTCCCGGTGGGTTTCTTTGCTTCCAGTGTATCACGGATCTTGTGAAAAAGCTACAGGAAATTCTCCGAAAAAAGGGAAATCCGCAGGCCGATAGGAGGATCAGCCTGCGGAAAGGTATAAGAAGATGAAAAAGAAAAGAGGAGAAAAAAAGAAAAACTCAACAACTACACTTATATATTAAATCATAAATATTAAGATATCTATTCATCAAATATTAAGTTTGTATTAAGTTGAAAAAATTTATGACAGAAGAAGACAATTTTTCCCTCCTTGCATACAATGTGGTGGGAGGGGAGGAGTATGAAGGAATATTATCTCACATTTCGGTCACTGACTGCTGCCATGAGTGCGGGGAGAAAGCTGGGAGAGAGGGGCTTGCGTCTGCGCCCCACAAGCACACCGGAGCCTTTGCGGAAAAAGGGCTGCGGCTTCTGCTTGAAATTTACGGAGGAGCAAAGGCCCGTGGTATTCCGTGAGCTGTCCCGTTTGCCCTATGAGAAGCTCTATGTTCACGGAGGCGGAATGTGGAAGGAGCTGAGCCTATGATCTATCTGGACAGTGCCGCCACAACTTTACAAAAGCCACGGCAGGTGGCGCAAGCCATAGCCTACGCTGTGAATCATTACAGCTCCGTGGGCAGGGGAGGACACCGAGCCTCCGTGAAGGCGGCGGAGGTGGTATATGACTGCCGTGCAGAGGCAGGGCAGCTTTTTGATGCAGAAGCCGAGCAGGTGGTATTCACTATGAATGCCACCCACGGACTGAACATTGCCATTCATTCCCTTTGCAAGCCGGGAATGGAGGTGGTGATCTCCGGCTATGAGCATAATGCGGTTCTGCGCCCCTTACGGGCCTTGGGGGCGAGGATCACCGTGGCGGGGAGAAGACTCTTTTCTCCCCAAGAGGCGGTGGAGGACTTCCGCAGAGCCTTGGACAATGGAGCAGAGCTGGCGGTGTGTACCTGCTGTTCCAATGTTTTCGGCTATGTGCTGCCCTATGAGGAGATCGCCAAGCTATGCAGGGAACGGGGCGTGCCTCTGATCCTGGACGGCTCGCAGGGGGCAGGGATCTTGCCCCTGTCCCTGAAGAAAACCGGGGCGGCCTTTCTGGCAGTACCCGGTCACAAGGGTCTCTACGGTCCGCAGGGGACGGGGCTTCTCCTGTGCAATGTGCCGGGAAAGCCCCTACTCCATGGGGGAACGGGAAGCAATTCTTTAGAGCCGTTTATGCCTGAGGAGCTGCCTGACCGTCTGGAGGCAGGGACTCACAATGTCTGCGGAATTGCGGGACTGCTGGAGGGCATCCGCTTTGTCCGCAGGCAGGGAACGGAACAGATCCTCCGCAGGGAGCAGGCCTTGCTGAGCCGACTGATCCCTGTCCTTGAACAGGGAAAGGGCTGTAGGCTTTCTGTGGGAAAGGGGCAGATCGCTGTCCTGTCTGTGCAGGTAGATGGGAAAGATCCTCAGGAGCTTGCCACCCGTTTGGGAGAGCTGGGAGTTGGTGTAAGGGGCGGTCTGCACTGCGCTCCTCTGGCCCATGAAAGCGCCCAAACCCTGCCTTCCGGCACACTGCGATTCAGCCTGTCTGCCTTTAATACCCCCAAGGAGCTGAAGACCTTGGAGGCTTTGTGGAAAAAAGTTCTCTGACGGAAAAAAAACCTTCTTTGCCCCTTGCTATTGGGGAGAAAATCGGATATAATTATCTAATAATAGAATTAGCGGAGAAATGCCTATGAGCGCTATATTAGAGTTTATCCGTGACACAGGGGCCATGATCCCCACTGTCAAACTGAAGGATATTGTGGATATCCTCCTTGTGGCCTTGCTGATCTACATGGGCTTCCATGTGGTCCGCACAACGGCAACTGCAAGGGTGGCCAAGAGTGTCCTGCTGATCGTAGCAGTGTACATTATTGCCGATTTATTTAATATGTACCTCATGAGTGTGATCCTTGGGGCTGTGCTGGAGATCGGTATTCTGGCACTGCTGATCCTGTTCCATCCGGAGCTTCGGCGGATGCTGGAAAAGATCGGAAGTAAGTCCGTCAAGGAGATCGTTCTCATAAAGGAAGAACGGCGAGAGATCGATCAGGTGATCCATGAAACCGTCAAGGCCTGTGAGTCTCTGTCTGCGGAAAAGATGGGCGCTCTCATCGCCTTTGAGCGGACGGATCTGCTGGCAGAGTACCAGAAGAACGGTACTGTCATTGATGCAAAGGTCACCAGTGAGCTTCTGCGGAATATTTTCTTCCCCAAGGCCGCGCTCCATGACGGAGCTGTGACTGTATGCAGGGAGCGAGTTGCCGCCGCAGGTTGTGTTCTGCCCCTGACCCATAATCTGGACATCAGCTCCGATCTGGGTACACGCCACAGAGCCGCCATCGGTCTGAGTGAGGTATCCGATGCTGTTGTGGTCGTGGTGTCCGAGGAAACCGGCACGATTTCTGTGGCGGTGGGTGGAATGCTCAAGCGCCATCTTGCTCCCCAAACACTGGAGAAGCTCCTGAACATGGAGCTTGCACCGGAAACGGAGCAGAAGACACGGGGTCTGCTCAGTCGGATCCGTAAATATATCATGGAAAAGGATGATCCTGATGCACAAGCATAAGATCTTGACTTTTTTACTGTCCATTGTGGTGGCTACCCTCCTGTGGGTCTATGCCGTCACGGTCATCAATCCCGATGACAAAACCTCCATCCGTGGAGTTCCTGTACGGATCGTGGGCGCAAATGAGCTGCAAATGAGCCACCTGATGCTCACGGGAGGAGAAGGACAGACAGTGGATGTGGAGATCTCCGGTCGACGCTCCGATCTGAAAGAACTGAATAACACTACACTGGAAGCCGTTGCCGATGTGAGCAAGCTGGACGGCGCAGGGATCTATGAGCTTAGCTGGACTTTGGATCCTCCCTCCACGGTGGCTTCCGGAGATATTAAGCTGGTAAGCTCCAGCGCCAACAAGATCAAGGTCAAGATCTCCGAATACCAGCACAGACCCGAGATCCCAGTACAGATCGACTATGTGGGTGCCTTGGCAGAGGGCTTCGTCCGTGACGAGGCAGTTACGAATCGGGAAACCATTTCTCTCAGCGGTCCTGCGGAGGAGGTGGAACAGATCCGCTTTGCCCGTGTGACTGTGGATCTGGCGGATACCAAGGTCTCTCTGGATCAGGAGCTGAATTATGAGCTGGTGGATCAGGAGGGTCAGGTTCTCACCCTCAGTGAGTTTGTGACGGTGGATGATCCCGTTCTCCGTGTGATGGTTCCTGTATTCTGCTACAAGCAAATCAAGCTGGACATCGAGCTTCTCCCCGGTGGAGGGGCTACGGCGGAGGATGTGGTGTATACCATCGATCCTCCCAGCATCGGTGTCGTCGGTGATGAGTCTTCTGTTAAGGCTATGCCCGATACGATGATCATTAAGCAGTTCAAGCTTGGGGACATTACCGACCCTGTGTCTGTTACCCTTACTCCGGAATTCCCCACGGGTGTCAGCAATCGGGATACGGAAAATTCTGTTCTGGTGAATCTGTCTCTCCAAGGCTTGACTACGAAGAAATTCTATATCAATTGCTCCCAGATCCAGCGTTCGGATGAGTCTGTACCTCTGGACTTTGCGGTGGCAAGGATCTCCATTACCGTCCGTGGCAAGGCCATGCAGGTCAATGCCTTGGATCCTGCCAAGATCCAGATCACTGCGGACATGGAGAATGACTATGATATGGCAACCAAGACCGTCCGCTTGAAGGTATCCCTCAGCGAGGATACGGGCTGTGGCATCCTGGGCAGTTACACGGTTCCCGTAGTGGATCGCATTGAAGAAACCGTTCCCAATGAGACAGAAAGCGACAGTTGAACAGCTTGAGGGGGCATACGCCCTTGTGAGTGTCCGCAGAGAAAGCGCCTGTAGCGGTGACTGCCATACCTGCGCCGGCTGTGGTGCTGTGACCCAGACCCTGCAGGTGAGAGCGGAAAATCTCATCGGTGCGAAAAAGGGAGAGCGGGTCTATATTGAGTCCTCCGGGGCTGTGGTATTGTGGGCGGCGGTGCTGGTGTATCTGTTGCCGGTACTGAGCTTTTTGCTGGGCTACGGACTGGGCAGTCTGTGGGGACGGGAAGGCTTGGTGGCCTTAGCCTCCTTCCTTCTTGGCTGGATACCTGCGATTTTGTACAATCGCCATGTCCGTGCCTGTCCTCCCACCTATGAGATCGTGGCCTATGTGGAACAGTAGGAAGAACTATGTTTGGATATGTATTACCCTGTAAGGGGCATTTGACAGAGGCGGAATTCACCCGCTACAAGAGCGCATACTGCGGTCTGTGCCAAGGGCTGAAGAAGGGCTATGGCTTTCTTGCCCGTTTTCTGGTGAATTATGATATGACCTTCCTGTATTTCCTTTTGGAAAAAGACGGGAAGATGACCGTAGAGCCTTGCTTCTGTCCTGCCCATCCTTTTTGCAAACGGCAGTGCGTAAGACCCGTGGCTGTTATGGATTATGTGGCGGATCTGACGGTACTGCTGTCCTATCACAAGCTACAAGATGCCAAGGCAGACAGCCGTGGCCTTAAGAAGCTGGGGGCTGTTCTTGCTCTGGGACTTTACCGCAGGAGCTACAAAAAAGCCTGTGGGGAAAGACCTGCGGAGGATGAGATCTTCCGTCGGGAGCTGGATCGGCTCCGTAGCTATGAAGAAGAGAGCTGTAGCAGTATTGACCGTGTGGCAGATCCCTTTGCCACCTTGCTACAGGCCTGCGCCCTGTGGGAGCGGGAGGAAAAACGGCGGAGGATCTTACAGACCCTGCTGTATCATGTGGGACGCTTCCTATACCTGGCAGATGCTCTGGAGGATCTGCCCAAGGATCTGAAGGAAGGCACATATAACCCCCTGTCCCTGCGTTATACCCTGCAAGAGGGAAGCCTGTCCCAAGAGGATCTGGAAAGTCTGAAGGATACTATGGAGGCTTCCATAGATATGACTGCTTCCGCATTGGAGCTTTTAGAGCCTGTGGAGCATGGAAAGATTTTGGAAAACATTGTGTATTACGGAATGCCCGCTGTACTCCAAGCTGTGAGCAAGGGTACATTCCGCAAGAGGAGATCAAAGCATGAAGGATCCCTATGAGATTCTCGGTGTCCCCAACGGGGCCTCCGAGGAGGAGATCAAAAAAGCCTATCGGGATCTGGTACACAAGTACCACCCCGACAAATATGCCGGCAACCCCCTTGCCGATCTGGCTCAGGAGAAAATGAAGGAGATCAACGAAGCCTACGAGCTTCTGACCAAGAACGGGGGAAGAAGCCAAAGCACCGCCGGCAACACCTACGACAGTCGCACTTACGGCTCTACCGCAGGGAGAATGGAGGATATCCGACGGATGATCCAAATGGGTCAGCTGGATCAGGCAGATTCTGCCTTGGATTCCCGTAGCTCCCGAACGGCGGAATGGTACTTCCTCCGCGGTGTCATTGCCAAGCAAAGAGGCTGGATGGACGAGGCCAAGCAGAATTTCACCATTGCCGTGAGCATGGATCCCGGTAATATGGAATACCGCAGTGCCTTCAATGCCACCGGTGCAGGTGGCTACAGCTACCGCAGTCAGCAATACGGCAACGGACAGGAGGATCAGTGCTGTGATCTGTGCAGTACCCTCATGTGCCTGAACTGTCTGTGCAACTGTTGCAGATAACGCTTTTACCATACATATAGGAAGGGAAGGAAAACACATTGATCCAGAGTATGACCGGTTACGGCAGAGCGGTGGAGACCCTCCGCGGCAGAGAGATCACCGTAGAGCTTCGCTCCGTCAACAACCGTTTTTTAGATTGCAATATTAAAATGCCCCGTACCTTCGGCTATGCCGAGGATGCGGTGAAGCAGAAAATCAAGGAAGCCGTTTCCCGTGGCAAGCTGGATGTATATATCGGCATCCACAGCACCGGGGAGGAGGCTGTGAGCATTGGTCTGAACCGCCCTGTACTGGAGGGCTACCTCAATGCCATGCGGGCTATGGTCGCCGAGTACGGCGTTGCCGATGACATCAGCACATCTTCCATTGCCAGACTCCCGGATATCTTCATGGTGGAAAAGGAGGAGGAAGACGAGGCACAGAATGTGGCGGACATCCTCTCTGTTGTAGAGAAGGCGCTGGAAGCCTACAACGCCATGCGCCGTACGGAAGGCAAGGCTATGGAGACAGACCTTCGTAACCGCGCCGCTACCATCCTGAGCTATGTGGAGCAGGTGGAACAGCGTAGCCCTGTGACCTTGCAGGAATACCGCCAGCGTCTGGAAAATAAGATGCGTGAGGTGCTGGAAAATACCAACATCGACGAAAGCCGTATTCTCACCGAGGCGGCTGTTTATGCCGACAAGATCGCAGTGGATGAGGAAACCGTCCGTCTGCGCAGTCATATTTCTCAGCTCCATTCCCTGCTGGATCAGGGTGGTGCTATCGGTCGTAAGCTGGATTTCCTCCTGCAGGAAATGAACCGCGAGACCAACACCATTGGCTCTAAGGGCAATGACATTCAACAGGCCCGGACTGTGGTAGAGATCAAGGCGGAGCTGGAAAAGATCCGTGAACAGATCCAGAACATTGAGTAAAAGCCTATGAAGCTGATCAATATCGGTTTTGGGAATCTGGTGTCCTCGGAGCGGATGCTCACTGTGGTCAGTCCGGATTCCGCCCCTGTGAAGCGTATGGTACAGGAGGCAAAGGAACGTTCCATGCTCATCGATGCCAGCTTTGGTCGCCGTACCAAGGCTGTGCTGGTCATGGACACGGATCATGTGATCCTTTCTGCCCTGAGCCCCGATGCCATTGCCCGACGGGTGGCTGATAAAGAAGGAGAAGTCTACCAAGACGAGGAGGAAGATATATGAAAAAAGGAAGGATCTTGATCGTGTCCGGCCCCTCCGGTGTGGGTAAGGGAACTGTTCTCAAAGAACTGATGAAGCGTCATCCCAATTTGCGCTTCTCCGTTTCCGCAACTACCCGCGACATTCGTCCCGGTGAGGTGGACGGTGTACATTATTACTTCATTGACAAGGAAGCCTTTGAAAAAATGATCCGTGAGGATGCCCTTGTGGAATATGCCCAATATGCCGATAATTATTACGGCACACCCCTTGCCCCCATGGAGGAGGCTCTGGAGCAGGGGATCAGCGTGATCCTGGAGATTGAGGTACAGGGGGCTTTGAAGGTCATGGCTCGCCGGAGCGATGCGATCTCCATTTTCATTGCGCCTCCCGGCTATGAGGAGCTTCGCCGCCGTCTGTACGGCCGTGGAGATACTGCTCCCGAAGTGGCAGAGAAGCGTCTGAAGATCGCCATCAAGGAGTGCGAACAAGCAAAAAACTACACCTATACTGTTGTCAACGACTCGGTAGAACAGGCTGTGAAGGAATGCGAAGCCATTCTTCTGGCAGAGTCCTGCCGTTCCGAATATTATTCCATCAATCTCAAGGAGGAACTCTAATATGCTTTACCCCGCTATGTCCCGTCTGCTCAGCAACATCAACAGCCGTTATCTCATGGTCAATGTGGTCGCTCGTCGTGCCCGTCAGATCTCCATTGAGGCAAAACAGCAGGAGATCCATCTCAACGACAAGCCCGTGACTCTGGCTATCCGTGAGGTCGCAGAGGGCAAGCTGGCCGCTTCTATTGACCGTAACGAGGTAGACTGATTTCCCTTAGGCAGGAGAGACTGCCATGATCGCAAAACTGGCCCTATCTGCGGCAGTGTATGCCATCGATAAGCCTTATGACTATCTTATTCCCCCAAATATGGTGCTAAGACCCGGTCAGCGGGTCATTGTACCCTTCGGTCGGGGGGATCGGACGGTGGAGGCTGTGGTACTCACTGTGGAGGATGGAGAACGAGAAGAATTGAAGACCGTCCGGGAAGTCCTGGATGAACAGCCGCTGTTGGATGAAAAAATGCTCCGATTAGCGGCCTTCATGCGTGAGAGATATTTTTGCACCTTCTACGATGCCATCAAGACCATTCTGCCTACAGGACTGTGGTACAAAAGCCGACGGATCTACAGCATTGTCTGTGAGGACTGGCGTGAGCGGATCCACAGACAGCCGGTTGCCCTTGGGGTCATGGAAAGTCTGGAGGCTCTGGGTGGCAGTGGCGCTCATGAGCTTCTGAGTAAGGAATTTTCCGAGGATGCCTTGCAAAAGGCTCTTTCCTACCTGAAAGAAAAGGATCTCATTGAGATCCAAACCCTCCGTAGCAGACAGGTCAGAGATAAGCGAGAACAGATCGCCACTCTGGAGGTCAGCAGTGAGGAGGCTCTGGAATATGCCCGAAGCAAGAAACGCTCCGCACCCCTGCAAAGTGCGGTTTTGGAGCTTCTTGCCCAATTCGGCACTTGCTCCCGAAAGGAGCTGGGCTATTATACAGGGGCAAATGCCACGGTGCTGAAGCGTTTGGAGGCACTGGGATTTTTGAGCCTCTGTGAGGAAGAACAGCTTCGTCTTCCCCCGGTGAGCCCTGCACCCTTGAAAGGCCCTTTGGTACTGTCTGCGCAACAGCAGGAGGTTTATGAGGGGCTGAGAGACTGCGAAAAGCCCGTTTCCCTCCTTTACGGTGTCACGGGCAGCGGTAAGACCTCCGTGTATATCCGTCTGATCTATGACTGTCTGGAAAAGGGCAGATCCGCCATTGTTCTTGTGCCGGAGATCGCCCTGACTCCTCAGCTTCTGTCCCTGTTCAGCGCCCACTTCCAAGATAAGGTGGCGGTGCTTCACAGCAGTCTGCGGACAACGGAGCGTTATGATACCTGGAAGAAGATCCACAGCGAACAGGCCACGGTGGTACTGGGAACTCGCTCCGCTGTGTTTGCTCCCGTAAAAAACCTCGGCCTGCTGATCCTGGACGAGGAACAGGAGCATACCTATAAATCCGAACAGAATCCCCGTTACCATGCACGGCAGATCGCCATTTACCGTGCCATGCAGGAGGGGGCTTCTGTGATCCTTGGCTCTGCTACCCCTTCCGTAGAGACCATGTTCCATGCCAAGGAGGGGGATTACGGCTTCTTCACCTTGAAGACCCGTTACAATCTCCAAAGTCTGCCTCCTGTCCACATTGCGGATATGAAGGCAGAGCTTCGGGCAGGCAACGGCTCGGGACTGAGCCAAGCCCTGTGGGAGGCTTTGGAGGAAAATCGCAGATCGGGACAGCAGTCCATTCTCTTCCTCAACCGACGGGGAAGCAGTCGTCTGCTGTGCTGTGTGGAATGCGGACATGTGCCGGAATGCCCCGGCTGTTCCGTCCATCTGACCTATCACCATGCCAACGGCAGGCTTATGTGCCATTACTGTGGACATTCTCAGCCTGCACCCCATCGCTGTCCCCACTGCGGAGGGCAGTACAAGCAGGTGGGCATGGGCACACAGAAGGTAGAGCAACAGCTTCTCCAAGGCTTTGGAGAGGGGAGCGTTCTGCGGATGGATGCAGATACGGTTTCTGCGGTCAACACCCATGAAAAGCTACTGTCCCGTTTCCGTCAGGAAAAGATCCCCATGCTACTGGGGACACAGATGGTTGCCAAGGGACTGGATTTTGAAAATGTGACCTTAGTCGGCGTGCTGGATGCGGATATGTCCCTGTATGTGGGGGACTACCGCGGGGGCGAAAATACCTTCAGTATGATCACCCAAGTCATCGGCAGAGCAGGCAGAGGGGCTTTGCAGGGGCGGGCTGTGATCCAGACCATGACCCCGGAGCATCCTGTCATCTGCCTTGCGGCACGGCAGGATTACGACAGCTTTTACAATATGGAGATCCCCCTGCGACAGCTTCGGGGCTGTCCGCCGTTTCTGGATCTGATCTGCCTGACCTTCCACGGCAGGGAGGAGGAACGGATCTGGCAGGCCGCCCACAGATTCCGCTTGACCTTACAGAGCTATTTGCGCTCTGCGGAATATGCCGCAGAGCAGGTGCGGATCTTAGGCCCCGCTGCGGGGCAGGTGGCAAGGGTGAACTTTGTCTACCGTTGCAGGCTGACCTTGGCTTGCAAAAACACACGGAAGCTCCGTCAGCTATTGGCGCATATGCTCCGTGAATTTCAGAAAGAAAAAGGAAACCGTGGCATGGGCGTATATGCCGATGTCAACGGCAATGAATAGGAGAGATGATCTATGGGTCTGAGAAAGATCTTAACACAGGAAGAAGCTATTTTACACAAAAAATGTCGCCCCGTTACGGAGTTTGACCAAAAGCTCCATGACCTGCTGGATGACATGGCACAGACCCTTCGGGATGCCAACGGCGTAGGTCTGGCGGCACCTCAGGTGGGCATTCTCCGCCGGATCTTCCTTGTGGATCTGGGAGAGGAGATCATTGAGTGCATCAACCCCGAAATTCTGGAAACCGAGGGCGAGCAGGACGGCATGGAAGGCTGTCTGTCCGTTCCCGGAGAATACTGGCTGGTCAAGCGCCCCATGCGTGTCAAGGCCAAGGCACAGGATCGCAACGGGGAATGGTTTGAGATCGAGGGCGAGGAGCTTATCGCCCGTTGCCTCTGCCATGAAAACGATCATCTGGATGGACATTTATATACGGAAATTGCATATCATAAGATCACCGATGAAGAATTGGAAGAGATCTACGGTGTGGAGGAAGAAGAATGAGAGTCGTATTCATGGGTACGCCGGATATTGCCGCTACCTGTTTGCAGAGCCTACTGCAGACGGAGCATGAAATCATCGGCGTATACACCAAGCCCGATATGCCCAAGAACCGTGGCATGAAGCTGGAAATGTCCGATGTGAAGAAGCTGGCACTGTCCGCAGGTTTGACAGTCTATCAGCCCACCACCTTCAAGGATGATGCCGTTTATGAGGAGCTGAAGGCGCTTGCCCCCGATGTGATCGCCGTAGTTGCCTACGGCAAGATCCTGCCTCAGAGAATTCTGGATATCCCCCCCAAGGGCTGTGTGAACATCCATGCCAGCATCCTCCCCGGTCTCCGTGGCAGTGGCCCTGTACAGTGGGCCATCCTCAACGGCTTGGAGGAAACCGGTGTCACTGCCATGTATATGGCGGCACAGATGGATGCGGGAGATATAATCGAGATCCGCAAGACTCCCATTGCGCCTTATGAAAACGCCCAGTCTCTCCTTGACCGTCTGGCAAAGATCGGCGGAGAGCTGTTGGTGGATACTCTTTCTGCCATAGAGGCAGGGACTGCCACCCGTACCCCTCAGGATGAGAGCCAAGTGACCTTTGCACCCATGCTCAGCAAGGAGCTTTGCCCCATTGACTGGAGCAAGAGCCAAAAGCAGATCATTGACCATGTGCGCGGTCTTGACCCCTGGCCTGTGGCTACTACCCTGATCCAAGGGAAGCGTTTTAAGATCTATGCTGTCCGTCCCGTGGACAGATCCACAGAGGAAGCCCCCGGTACGCTTCTGGCTGTGACCAAGGAGGGCCTGGAGGTTGCTTGTGCAGAGGGAAAGATCCTTGTGATCACTCGCTTGCAGGCAGAGGGCGGTAAGTGTATGGCCGCACCGGACTATTTCCGCGGACATCCCCTTGTATTATGATGAGCGGGAGAGAAGCGGCTCTGCGAGCCCTGCTGGCTTGCAGAAATAACGGGGCTTGGTCGGACGGTGTGCTGAAGGAGCTTCTGCGAGATATGGATGCCAGAGAAGCGGCCCTTGCCAGCTATCTGTGCTACGGCGTGTTGCAAAACCGCCTGTGTTTGGACTTCCTGCTCAAGCCCTTTGTAAAGGGGAAGCTACAGCCTGCGGTACAGCAGATTTTGTACCTTGCTCTGTATCAGATCACCATGATGGACAAGATCCCTGTATCCGCCGCCGTCAATGAGGCGGTGGAGCTGACCAAGAAATATGCAAATCCTCAGGCCGCCCGTTTGGTCAATGGGGTACTGCGTTCCCTTCTCAGAGCCATGCCTCTGCCTGAGCCCAAGGAGCTGTGGGTGCGCTACAGCCATCCCAAGGAGCTGGTAGAGCTTTTGCAGGAGGAATTGGGACAGAAGACAGAGGCCCTGCTGCAGAGCCACAATGCTGTGACGGGGACTGTCCTGCAGGTCAATACTCTGAAGACCACCGCCACGGAGCTTTTGGCATCTCTGGAGGACAGGGCTGTCCGTTGCAAGCCCCATCCCTGGATGGAGAACTGTCTGGTGGTAGAGGGCACAGGCAATATCGACCGCCTGCCGGAGTTCCGTGAGGGACTGTTCTATGTGCAGGATGTTGCCGCAAAGCTGGCAGTCCGTGCCGTCGGCTTAGAGCCGGGTATGAAGGTGCTGGATTGCTGTGCTGCTCCCGGTGGAAAGAGCTTTGCCGCCGCCATTGCCATGAACAATGAAGGAAGTCTCATTTCCTGCGATATCCACAGTCACAAGCTTCAGCTCATTGAAAAGGGCGCACAGAGACTGGGGATCTCCATTCTTTCTACCCGTTTACAGGACGGGAGCAAGGCTGTGGAGGACTGGATGGGACAGATGGATGCGGTCATTGCAGATGTGCCCTGCTCCGGCTTGGGTACCATCCGCAAGAAGCCGGATATTCGTTATAAGGATCTGAAGCAGACGGAGCTTCTCCCTGCCGTTCAGGGGAAGATCCTTGCCAATCAGGCCAAATATGTTAAGGTGGGCGGTGTGCTTTTGTTCAGCACCTGTACCATTCTGAAACGGGAAAACCAAGAGGTTGCGGAGGCCTTCCTCCGTCAGAATCCCGATTTTGTCCCGGAGCCTGTGATCTATCCCCAGGGCAGTGGCATCCCTCAGGGGGCTATGACCACCCTTTTGCCCTGTGACTATGACACAGACGGGTTCTTTATTTGTAAATTCAGGAGGAAGTCGTGAAAGACATTAAATCCATGACCCTGTCCGAATTGGAGCTTGCGCTCCAAGAAATGGGCGAACAGAAATTCCGAGGGAAGCAGATCTTTACATGGTTGCATAAGGGCGCAAGGAGCTTTGAGGACATGAGCAATCTGTCCAAGGAGCTGCGTCGGAAGCTGTCGGAGCGCTTTTGGCTCTATGCTCCCACCGCCGTGAGAAAGCTGGAAAGCAAGAACGACGGAACAATCAAATATCTCTGGCGTCTAAAGGATGGGAACTGTGTGGAAAGTGTCCTCATGCGCTACCGCCACGGCAATACGGTCTGCATCTCCTCTGAGGTGGGCTGTGCAATGGGCTGTGCCTTTTGCGCCTCGACCCTTGGAGGTTTGATCCGCAGACTTGAGCCTTCGGAGATGCTGGATCAGGTGCTGTTTACCCAGATCGATTCCGGTGTACCTGTTTCCAATATTGTACTTATGGGCATCGGTGAGCCACTGGACAATTATGACAATGTTCTGCGTTTTCTGGAGCTGGTCAACGCTCCCGAGGGCATGAATATCGGCATGCGACATATCAGCCTGTCCACCTGTGGCTTGATCAAGGGCATTGACGCTCTGGCGCAGAGGGATCTGCAGTTGACCCTGTCCGTGTCCCTCCATGCCCCTACGGACGAGATCCGCAACAGCATTATGCCTGTGAACAAGGCCTATCCTGTGGATCGGCTTTTAGAGGCCTGCAAGAAATACTTCGAGCGCACAGGCAGACGGATCTCCTTTGAATATGCCATGATCCGCGGAGTCAACGATACTCCGGAGATCGCTCAAATTTTGATCCGCAAATTACGGGGCATTGCCGCCCATGTGAATTTGATCCCCCTCAACGATGTGGAGGAAAGTCCCTTAAAACCCAGTTACCCCCGTGTGGTGCGAGCCTTCCGGGAGGCACTGCAGGCACAGGGGATCCCTGCCACTGTCCGCAGAACTCTGGGCAGTGACATCAACGCCTCCTGCGGTCAGCTCCGCAGAAAGTATGAAAAATCCGAAGGAAAGGAGTAACAGCCGTGGAATCTTGGGCAATAACCCATCCGGGAAATGTGCGTCAACAGAATCAGGATTATTATCAGGTCACCAAGATAGACGAGGACTGCCTCCTTGCGGTGGTTTGTGACGGTATGGGCGGTGCCAAGGCAGGTAATGTTGCCAGTCGTCTGGCCTGCGAGGTTTTCTCTGAGGAGATCCTTCGCTCCTACAAATCCGGCATGACCCCCTCTGAGGTACAAAGACTCCTGCGTTCGGCAGTGAATCTTGCCAATGTGTCTGTTTACGAGCATTCTCAGCTCAGTGAAGAATATGAGGGCATGGGAACTACCCTGGTAGCCGCCCTCCTGCGTCCCGGTAACGGGGCAGTGATCAATGTAGGTGACAGCCGTGCCTATTATTTTGACATTGACGGCGTGACCTGCATTACTACGGATCATTCCGTGGTGCAATACATGGTACAAAGGGGAGAAATAACTCCCGAACAAGCCAAGTCCCATCCCAGCAAGAACTTGATCACCCGTGCCATCGGTACGGCAGATCAGGTCCTTTCCGATGTGTTCGGGTTTGCCACACAGGAGGGTGATATGCTCCTGCTGTGTACCGACGGACTTTCCAACCAGATGTCAGATCAGGAAATCTTATTTGAGGTGGCACACGGAGTGCGGCAGGATGACTGCTGTAACCGTCTGTTGGACATCGCCAAAGACCGTGGAGCCCCTGACAATGTGACCTGTGTGTTGGTTGCAATTTGAATTTCCTTTTACATAATACGGCAGCCGTTCGCCGATCGGGAACGGACCGCAAAAGCGGTAAGGAGTCACTATGGATAATTACATAGGCAGACTGTTGGACAACCGGTATGAGATCCTGGAGATCATCGGTACCGGTGGTATGGCAGTGGTATATAAGGCACTGGATCATCGTCTGAACCGATCCGTTGCCATTAAGATCCTGAAGGATGATCTGTCACGGAATCAGGAATTCCGTCGCAGATTCCACGGAGAAAGTCAGGCAGTTGCTATGGTTTCTCACCCCAATATTGTGGGCGTCTATGATGTGTCCCGCAGTGGGGAGGCGGATTACATCGTCATGGAGCTTATCGAAGGCATCAGCCTCAAGGAGTACCTCCAGAGAAAGGGTAACCTGAACTGGCGGGAGACCCTCCATTTCTCCATGCAGATAGCAAAGGCTCTGGAGCATGCCCATTCCAAGGGCATTGTCCACAGAGATATTAAGCCCCATAATATTATGATCCTGAAGGATGGAAGCATTAAGGTTGCGGACTTCGGCATTGCACGGATCGGTGCGTCTCAGAACACCCTGACCCGTGAGGCTCTGGGCTCTGTTCATTACATTTCTCCGGAACAGGCCAGAGGCGCTGTGGTGGATAACCGCAGTGACCTGTACTCTCTGGGTGTGGTCATGTATGAGATGCTCACGGGCAAGACTCCCTATGACGGGGAAACTCCCGTAGCCGTTGCCATCCAGCACATTAACGGTGGCGCTCACTGCCCCAGTGAGCTGGTCACAGGCATCCCTCTGGGTCTGGAACAGATCACCATGCATGCCATGAACAGCAATGCGGAAATGCGCTATGCCTGTGCCACGGATATGCTCAAGGATATGGAGGAATTCCGCAAGAATCCCTCTATGACCTTTGTATTCGGTGCATCTGCAAACGTTGCCGCCAATCCCGTGATCCGCAAGAGCCCCGCAACCCGTACGGATGCAGAGCGTTATGTCATTGCCAGAACCAACAAGGCGGACAATCGCAGTCCCGAAGACCGTCGCAGTCAGCGTGCCATTAAAGAGGCTCAGCTTGCAGAGGATAAGCGCAAGCGGAATCTGACCATCGGTGTGGCTGTGGCGGCAGTGTTCCTCCTGATCCTTGTGATCTCCGTGGCAGTATGGGTCACCGGTAGCAAGGATACACCTGAGGAACCGGAAGAAAGCACTTCCCGGAGCGATGTTGTCAAGGTGGAAGACTTTGTGGGTATGCTTCTGGAGGACATCGATCCCGAAGAATATCCCGATTTCCGTCTGGATCTGGTGAATGTGGAAGAGGAATTCAGCGACAAGTATGACGCAGGCTATATTATTTCTCAAGAGCCTGAGGCCTTTGCAGAGGTCAAGCGTGGCAGAACCGTACACTTTGTGGTAAGTAAGGGTCGGCAGGAAAATTTGATGCCCGACTTTACGGATGCTCTGGGAACAGATGCCCAGAAGCTCCTGCAGGATATGAATCTGGGTCTGAAGATCCGTGTGGATGAGATCGGCGATGAGGACATTACCAAGGGCTACATCGTCCGTACCGAGCCGGAAGCCGGCACAGAACTGACTAAGAATCAGAATGTGACCCTGTATCTCAGCCTTGGCTCTAACAAAATGCCCAAGCTGGAAGGGGAAGCCCGTGACAAGGCCAAAGAGCGTTTGGAAAACATGGATCTGAATCTGAAGGTAGATGTACTGGAGGAAGCCAACGAGACCGTTCCCAAGGGCTATATCATCCGCACCGAGCCTGCGGCAGAGGCAGAGCTGGACAAGGGTCAGCGGATCACCCTTTATGTGAGCTTGGGCAGTGACAAGATGCCCGACCTCATCGGTGAGTCTAAGAACAATGCAGAAGTCCTTCTCAAGGCCATGGAAATGGATCTGCGCATCAGTCTGGATCTTCTGGAAGACAGCGAGACCGTGCCGGAGGGTGAGGTCTGCCGTACAGAGCCGGAAGCCGGCACCACCTTGGTCAAGGGTCAGTATATTAAGGTCTATATCAGCACCGGTAGCAAGTACACCACCGTTCCCGATGTGCTGAACAAAACCGAGGCAGAGGCAAAGACCCTGCTGGAAGAAGCAGGTCTCAGCTATACCTTGGGAGAATCCGCCTATTATGAGGGGATCGAGGTCGGTCTCATCGGCGGTATGAGCGTCAAGCCCGAAAGCAAGATCGAAAAGGGTGAGACCGTCATTCTCTACCTGTGCAGTGAGCCGGAGGAAGTCACAGAGCCTACCACAGAGCCTGTCACCGAGCCTGTGTCTGAGCCCACGCAGGCCGCTGAGCCCACGGAGCCCACGGTGGAAAGTCAGGGAGAGAACGAATGAGTGCCATGAAATCAGGCAGGATCATCAAGGCCCTCAGTGGCTTCTACTATGTACACACCCCGGAAGGGGCTGTGGTGGAATGCCGTGCCAGAGGGATCTTTCGGAAAATGAAGATCAGCCCTCTTGTAGGGGATCTGGTGGACTTCACCATGGAACGGGGCAAGGGTATGATTGAAAAGATCCATGAACGGAAGAACAGCTTCCTCCGCCCCGCCGTCAGCAATGTGGATCTGCTGGTGATCCTTGCATCCGGGGCAAATCCCGTGACAGATCCTTTCCTCATTGACAGAGTGGCCGCCATTGCGGGGGATCGGAATGTTCCCGTCCTCCTTTGCGTCAATAAGACGGACTTGAATGAGGGGAAGGAGCTGATCCGCATTTATCGCAATGCGGGCTTCTCCGTCTATCCCACCAGTGCGGAAACCGGGGAGGGCATTGCGGAGCTTTTGGATGCCATCCGTGGGAAAACCGTGGCCTTTACCGGCAACTCAGGTGTGGGTAAGTCCAGTATCCTCAACCGCTTCAATGAGGAATTCTCCATTGAAACAGGAGAGGTTTCCCAAAAGCTGGGCAGAGGCCGTCACACTACCCGTCATGTGGAGCTGTACAGCTTGGGGGAGCAGACCTATGTCATTGATACTCCGGGCTTTTCCTCCTTCGATACGGAGCAGATGGAACTGGTGCTGAAGGAGAATTTGCAGTATGCTTTCCCGGACTTTGCCCCTTACATGGGACAGTGTCGCTATCAGAACTGCGCCCACCTGAAGGAACGGGACTGTGCCATTCTGGAAGCCCTTGCAGCGGGCAAAATCGAACCCACCCGCCACGCCAGCTACACCCGCCTCTACGAAAGCGCCAAAGAAATCAAACTCTGGGAACTGAAATAAAAGGGAAAAACCTGTGTTCCCTCTACATAAGCCAACAAGCCCCACCATGCCGGAAAAAAGGCAAGGGTGGGGCTTGTTTGTGTTGGGGAAAGGGAGGGCTTCCGGTGGGGGGCTGATTTTGTGCCTCTCTCTCATGAGGGAGGGCGGCGGAAGGGAGAAAAGGTAGGGATTTGTACGAGTTTACGATAAATGGTACGGGCTTTCGGCTTTTTCTCTCCTTCAGTCGCTCCGCGACAGCTTCCTCGTCAGAGGAAGCCGCTCTTTGAAAGTCCCTACCTTTGGTTTTAATTCTTTGGTGGATCAAATATGATATAATATCCGTTCCATCGTATGCGGAGCATATATCATCCACGACAGTGGATATCATATCGAAAGATATATCACCCGTTCCGCAAGGAACGGATATCATTGAGACCCTCTAATGCAAAGCATTAGAGGGTCTCATGGTCCGGGTGTTCCTAACGGACTTGACGAGAATGAAGGATTTTCGACAAAATCACACATATTTCAGACCCAAAATTGTAAATATCAATAGGCTTTAAGAAAATCAAAGTAATAACGGAGCTAGAATTCTCCCTTTTTCTAATTATTGTAATCCCCTAAGAGGCTGTGCTTTTGGCATGGCCTCTTTTCTTTTTGCGGCACATTCGACTATGGGGTTATCTTCGTGTAAAATCGAGATAGAAACTAAACCATAGAATAATAAATTGCTGAATTGGAAAGAGAAGTTGAAGAATGATTCAAAAAATATTAAAATAGATAAAATGTAGGCTACTATCTTTTCGTCTATATAAGTAGGAAGGAGGGGTTCTGTGAAAGATATTGTTGCGTTGCTGGAAGCCCGTAATGAAGAGGCGTTGATATATCTAAAGAAACAGTACGGAAATTACTGCTATTCCATCGTATATGGGATCCTCAGGGATCACGAGGAAGCACAGGAGGTGGTCAATGACGTATGGCTCCGCCTCTGGCAGGCTGTACCGCCTGCAAAACCCCGTTGTCTCCAAGCCTATGTGGCAAAGCTTTGCAGAAATGCGGCTTTAGATCGGATCAAGCATTATGACGCAAAGAAGCGAAAGTCTGCCACCTTGCCCTTGGAGGAGCTTCGGGACATGTTGCCCGCTCCGGGGATAAAATGGGATGAGGGACGAGAACTGAAAGACATTCTCAGCCGCTTCGTAAAAGGTCTGAAAGTGGAGGAACAAAAACTATTCTTGCGCAGATATTGGTATAACGAAAGTATAGAAGAATTGGCAGAGAGCTTCGGCTGTTCTGCTTCAAGGATTACGGGGATCTTGTTCCGTGTGCGCAAGCGCTTACGAAAGTACTTAGAAAAGGAGGGCTACCCTTATGAATGAACTGGAATTTTTAGATGTGCTCAATGAAATAGATGACCAGCTGATTTTAGATGCAAAGAAGCCCCTCAAAGCCAAGGGCGGGAAAGCCTTTGCCCTTGCGAAAATTGCCGTGGCCGCCGCGGTGATCTGCCTGTTATCCGTGACGGTTTGTGCAGTCAGCTTTAGTGTGCGGGTCTGGAACAGTAACCGACGAGTTCCAATCTACGATACCTTTCCTTATGATATGGGGGTATTCTCTCCAAGCAGTAAGGTAGTCACCGTAGATTACTCTCTCCAAGCACAAAAAATACAGCTACCTACCCAATGGGTAGAGGAGCTTACAGAACAGTGGAAAGACTTTGAATACGATTATACCTATTTCCACGGGATCGATCTAAGAAACGAAACCGGTAGTCGTATGAATTTCGGAGGTATTTCTGCTTTGGAGCATTTGTTGGGGATCTCACTTGTGAGCAGTCCCGAATTGGAGGAATCTTTTCGAGGTGCGTATGTAAGCCTTGTGATTACCGATTGGGAACGAGCTTCTACAGAACTACGGGAAGAGGGAAAGGTCTATCCCGATGGAGTTAGAGTCTACCTTCCTCTTTCTATAGGAGGTCAAGGGAAGCTTCCGTCCGAAGTGGTAGAATATTGCGGTCTGAATATCTATATCCCCTTGACGGACTCCTTTGCTGAAAGCCACAGATCTTACGCGATCTTATCCGGTGACGGAGAGCAAGATCTGAAGCAGAGCAGATACACTTCCCCTGCGGGGATCCAAACTCACGTCCTTGCCAACGAGCAGAGCAGCGCCGAGCCTATGAAGGCTTATGGTGCGTGGGAGTACAAGGGCATCGGCTACTTATTGGAAATGAAAACCCATTTCGACACCACCGCCGATCCCACTGCAATGATCACACCTTACTTTGAAAATTTGGAGGATTGAGCATGAAAAAAATACTTTCTGTTCTCCTATTGCTGTTTTTGTTCCTTATGACCGCCTGCAAGGAACAGCTGCCGGAATACACTCTGGAAGTGCCCACCGATACGGAGGGAAAATCGGAGACAGTAGAGACGGAAGCCACGGAGCCGAAGGAGTATCGGGACTATGCCACCTATCCCGTAGAGCGGCCAAAAGATAATATTGTGGGAAATCTCTATTATTATACAGATTCCTGTGTGATCAGCTACTATGATACAGAGTTACGGCGAAGGGTAACTTTATGCAGTCAGCCTAACTGTACCCATAATGATGAAAAATGCACCGCATACTTGGGAGGGGGAGACGGTACTTCCTATCAGGTTTCCGGGGATATGGTCTATGCGATCATTGACGATACCGAAGCCGGAGGCAAGCTCCTGTTTATTGCGCGGAATTTGATCACGGGAGAAAACCGCACCCTTTGGGATCTTACCCCCGAGGAAAACACAGTGCGAGAGTATGTGGGATTCTCTATTTGCGAAGATGTTGCCTTTCTTACATTCCGAGAATTTGAGATGGAATGGAAAGAGGATGGAACTTCCTATTTGGAAAAGAATATCAAGAACTATTCCTATGAGATCAATTTGATCACGGGGGAGCGGCAATTGCTCCTGCTTGGGGAAGTACCTTCTTTGGACGGCGTATTACTTATGGGAGACAGCATTGTTGCGTCTCTGTGTACAAAGGATTATTTGGTGATCTCTGATATGGAATATGCAGGGGAGCTTCCAATGTCTATGGAGGCGTATTTACACGAGAATCCCGACGGAGACTATGGCCAATACCTAAGCGAAAGTCTCGAACAATTTATGACAAATCATCACGATTCCCTTGACCGTAAAACGGGAGAGAAAAAGCGGATCTACGGTGATGATACGGAGGCAAGACATCAAGATTTCTCCTGCATGCGAGAGAAGAAAGTTGTTTTTACACAGGGCAATACAGTCTGCCTGTATGATGGATATACGGGAGAGGTGAAAGCCTGTTTCGAAGAGGAAAATATCGGATACATGGGTTACTTAGACGGTCGAATCATTTATAACAAATGGGCGCAAGACGAAAGCGGTAGCGATGTGTATCTCTATTTCTGGTATGATCTGCAGACGGGAGAAAAGAAGCAATTCCAGGAAGGTATCAGCAACATGGTGTTTTCCGTACAGGAAGAGACGAAGGATTATTTCTACGGCAACTATAACGGCAAGATGCGCTTCCTCTCCAAGCAGGATTTCTATAATGAAATCTACGATAATGTATTCTGATTTTTATAAGAGGTGGAATTATGGAACTATGCTTTTCTCAATTACATAAATGCTATGGGAAAGTACAGGCCTTACAAAATGTGAGTTTCACCCTCACCAAGGGAGTCCATGGGCTACTGGGACCTAACGGGGCAGGGAAAAGCACCCTAATGAATATTCTATCCGGGAATCTACAGCAGACATCCGGAAAGATTACTTATAATGGAGAAGATATTCGAAAAATGGGAGCGGAATTCCGCAAGATCTTAGGGTATATGCCTCAACAGCAGGCATTGTATCCCGGTATGACTGCGAACCAATTTTTAGGTTATATGGGCACCCTCCGTGGTATGGAAAAGAGTGCACTTGAGCAGGAAATATCCCGTGTCCTTTCTCAAGTGGGACTTACGGAAAAGGCAGGAGATAAGATCAAGACTTTTTCCGGTGGAATGAAGCAACGGCTTCTCTTGGCTCAAGCGATTCTCCACGATCCGAAAATTTTGATTTTGGACGAGCCTACTGCGGGGTTGGATCCAAAACAACGAATCGCTGTGCGAAATTTAGTTGCCAAGCTTGCAAAGGATAAGATCGTCATATTATCTACCCATGTGGTAGGGGATGTAGGTTGTATTTCTAAAGAGATCCTGCTGTTAAAGGAGGGGAAACTTCTCTGTCAAACCGCTCCCAACACACTGGCCGCACAGATGGAGGGATTGGTATGGGAGGTGGTTGCGCCTGCAGAGGAATTAACTCTGTGGCAGAGTCAATACAAAATTTCCAACATTGCAACCCATCCTCGCGGACTGTGCCTAAGACTGTTGTCAGAAAGCCCTATACCCGGTGGTTGGCCGGTGAGTCCTACTTTAGAAGATGTATATCTCCGCTACTTTGAGGAGGGGGACTATGGTCAGATATGAGTTGTCAAAAGTATTTCGCCGTAGGGTGACGATGGTATTGCTTGCACTGCTCCTTATCATAAATGCAGTGGTTGTGTGGAACCAAGCTGCTCCCGGCGTAGCACCCTATACCGATATGGACGTCAAACATATCCGAACTCTTTACAAAGCGCTTCCGGATGACAAAGAATTAGCGTTTTCTGCATTGGTAGAAAAAGATGAAGTTCTTTCACAAGCAATTTGGAATGAAACGGATCCGGGTGGCTACTTGACGGGAGATCTCTATACAGAAATACAATTGTTTAGAGAACTGATCGAAAGAGTAGAACCTATAGTAAATTATTCCGGGATTTTACAGGAAATACAAGAGAATGCAGAAACTCTTCTCCTAACAGGAAGGTACAAAGAAGACAGTTTTGCCTATAAAAGTATTCTGCGGACTCGTGTGCAATATCATAATCTTACGGATGTGGAGCCGGTTATTTTATACTCCGGAGCAATAGAATTTCTTCCCGGAAGGGGCATAACAGAAGTAATAGCCATTCTTATGGCTCTTTTGGTTGCACTTGAACTGATATTTTCCGAAAGGGAAAAGGGAACGATGGCCCTCTGTAAGCCTACTCACAGAGGATATTTCTCGTTGATCGTAGGGAAGCTGGTGGCAGGACTGCTGATAGGGGCTCTTGTAATCCTTCTTCTGTATGGGAGTAATTTCACAATAGGGCTCATTCGGTGCGGTCCGGTGGATTTATCTGTACCTGTGCAATCGGTGTACGGCATGATTCGAAGCCCGTGGAAAATAACTATATTGGAATACATTGAATGGTTCTTTGGAGTGAGAATCCTGTGGACATTTTCGGTAATGGCGATTGCCTATCCGGCATCCTATGTAGGGAAAAAGCTATGGCAATGCTGTGGGATATTTATCTTGTTAGGGAGTATTTGTTATCTACCGTCCGATTCGTTATTGAATCCTTTCACCGAAGGAACGGCCACGGAGCTTTTTGGAAACTATCGGAATTTAAATATTTTCGGATTTCCGGTCAGTAATCTTATGGCAAGTCTGTGGGTGATGATTCTTGTCCTCGTTGTTGGAGTTGTTGGAGTAATTCTTTCCCATTGCAATTTATCTCCTATCATCTCAGAAAGAGCCGGCACACAAAAGAAAAGAAAAACTCCCAAGCCTTTAAGCCTCTTTGGATACGAAGGGCATAAGATTCTGTTTATGAACGGTGGAATCTACATTTTGATCCTCTTGCTGGCGGTTCAGATATTTGTGTATTCTGATTTTTCAAACGAGATATCGCCACAAGAACAGTTGTATATCTCCTATTCAGATGTCCTTTCCGGCATGGCAAATGAGGAAAAGGATGCATATATTTTGCAAGAGGAAAATCGGTTTGCAGACCTATACAGCAAATTGGAGGACTACAGTGAGGCCCTTGCAAAGGGAGAAATTAGTGAGGACTCTTATTCGGTGCTTTCCGGCGGTGTCCAACGGCAGTTAACAAGCGAGCCTGTTTTCCATCGGGCGAGAGATCAGTACCTTAGCATGAAAGAAAAAGGATTGGAATATGTGTGCCTCACTCCCTATAACCGACTCTTAGGCGTGGAAGGCAAAAAAGAACTTTTGCGGCAAAGCATTTTCTTGGTGCTAACCCTTGGTGTAGGGTTGTCTACGGTATTTGCTACGGAGTTTGAGACAGGGGTTGCTGTGCTCCTTCGTACTGTGGAGCGGGAGAAGGAGTCTTACAGAAAAAAGAGAGGCATTGCGATTCTGTATGGACTTATGGGAACGGGACTTGTGTATGCTCCCCAACTTATTGCGGTTTGGCTCTCTTATGGACTGACCGGTTTGACTGCATCTGCAGGAAGCGTCCCTCCTCTGGCGCTGAATATAGGAACGGTATGGTCTGCTCTCGGATTTTACGGTCTTATCCTTTGTGCAATTTCTGTGGTGGTATCTTCTATGATTCTGCTGATTTCCCAAAAGACACGCAATAGTGTGCATACCTGTTTATATACCTTTGCACTGTTTGTCCCACCGTGTGTTTTGGGAATGTTTGTGCTATGATTTAAAATAATCGTATATGGTCGCTATGGTCCTCCTGTCCCTCTTTATTTTCTTTAGGATCATCCAAATCATGATGTAGAATTGAAAAAATATAACACAAACCCATACAAAAAATGACGGAGAGTCTCAACAAAGAGGCTCTCCGTCGTATTGTTTCACCATCACGGCTGGCATCCTATGATTGGAGTAACCAATCGATCAGATGCAAGGATTTAATTCCATCATAAAATGTAAATATCAATACTTGTCTAAACACAAGCGTGAAAAAAGGTTCGTCGATCATTGTGAAAATAAAGGAGCAAGGTAAGCATTCTTGTTTTTTAGTGCTATGTGTGCTATAATGAACCAAATACATTTGATTTAGGTGAATTTTATGGCAGATACATATCAGATCTTAGTGGTCGACGATGACCTATCTATCGTTAATATCATCGAAACCACATTGAAGCAAGCAGGATACCAAGTGCTGACAGCACACGAGGGTGAAACTGCATGTCATATCGTGAATACAAAACATCCACATCTTGTCATTATGGACGTGATGATGCCTCGTTGCAATGGTATTATTGCCACTATGCGTATCCGGCAGAACAACAATGTTCCGATTCTTATGCTTTCTGCTAAGGCGGAAGGATCTGACCGTGTTCTTGGACTGGAAGCCGGTGCAGATGATTATTTGGTTAAACCTTTTTATCAGCAGGAATTGATAGCTAGGGTGAAGGCTCTTCTCCGCAGATATGCAGATTTAGGTTCTATCCGGGAAACAAAGGCTGAGAATCTAATACAAGTAGGAAATATTGCTCTAAATACAGAAACCAAGCAACTTGTTGTTCGTGGAGAAGCGGTTCGCCTTACTGCAACAGAGTTTAAGATTTTGCAGGTAATGATGTCTAATCCCGGACGTGTATACTCGGCGGAAGAAATATACGAACGAGTATGGAAAAGTGACGCCTATGCCGTAGAAAATACGGTCATGGTTCACATCAGCCGTATCCGCGAAAAAATGGAGTTGAATCCAAAGAAGCCGGAATACTTGAAAGTAGTATGGGGGATAGGATATGTCTTTGAAGCACCGTAATCTCATTGCTTTGCTCCTGTTTTTTGTTGCTTCTGTAGCGTGGGTCTACGGAATGAGGATAGCAAATAGAAAGTATGATTCTATCATTGTGGAGTCTACAGTTTTTACGAATGTACAAACCACGGGCGTTACTGAGATGACTGTAGAATCTACGGTTATCCATCAAATAGTGGAGTATACTGAAGTTTCGATTGACCCTACTACGGAAAGTGTAATTCCAACTACTTCTACGGAGGTGGATGAGTATCCAACGCTTCCCACGGTAGATCCACCTCGCAACATCCCGCAGATTTATGGATTTATTCTTGTGTTCTTTGCGCTTGGTTGTGCAGGGATTGGTTTTTTTGTGTTCTATCCTAAGGCCCCTTTCTGTGGACTCGATGGTATTTGCTTACTCCTGTCTGTTCTGAGTTTGATAGGACATTATGGCATAGTTTCAACCAGCTCAGACTTATATTATATTCTTATGCTTTTCCTTTTTATTGTAGGTGTATGGGAGCTCTGTGGATGGTGGAAGAAGAAATTTTTGCTATCCTACTGTACGGTTTATAGAGTTGCAAGTGCGTGTAGATTACCACAAAGATCTCTTCTATTCTATGCAGTTTGGCTCGTTTTCTCTTTTGGGTGTATGGTATTGTGTCTTGCTGTAAATCCACATAATTTTACAACTTGCTGTGTTCATAGTGTTAACAATATTCCCGTATTATATTTAGGACTTCGATGCTTATGGCGGTATGGCAAGGATTTGTCACATTTCCAGACACAGTTAGACAACTACCAAAACGGACGGCCTATTTGTGTTGGAGAGGGAGCTTTTGCACAAACGGAATCTCAGCTGTTGAAGGTCCAGGCACAGCATGAAGAAGCGGTCCGGACTGCAATTACAGGAGAAAGATTCAAGGTCGAACTGATTTCTAATGTTTCTCATGATCTTCGTACACCACTCACATCCATTTTGGGCTATAGCGAGCTGCTACAAAAAGAAACTCTATCTTCCGAAGGACAGGAACAGCTTCGTCGACTCCATCAGAAAGCCGGATATATGAATGACCTTGTGGATTCTCTCTTTGAGCTCACAAAAGTTTCCAGTGGTGTTGTAGAAAGCAAGAAAGAACAGATAGATCTTGTGCGATTGCTGGAACAGACGATTGGCTTGTTTGACGATCAACTTGTGAGTGCTGGACTTATGGTAAAACGCAGTTATTATGCAGAGGTAATTCCAACCATTACAGATGGTGCAAGGATGCACCAAGTATTTTCCAACCTGTTGGGCAATGCAATTAAGTATGCCCTTGCAGGCACCCGGATCTATCTGGAGGTTAAAGAAACAGATAACAGTTACTTTGTTCGAATGATGAATACTGCTTCCTACGAAATGGACTTTAAGCCGGACGAGATTATTGAGCGGTTTGCTCGTGGTGACAAAGCCAGATCAACAAAGGGTAGTGGTTTAGGGCTTGCGATTGCCCAAACCTATACGGAATCCGTTGGTGGCTCATTCCGTGTGAGCGTTGATGGAGATCAATTCAGTGCTATTGTTGAGCTTCCTAAAACTGAAAGAAACTTGTAAGAATTATCCCAAAGTTATGAAAGACACCCCCTGTACTATTTAGATAACAGGGGGTGTTGCTATGCCAAAAGAAACAATTTCAACTCATAATTGTTTAAATTTTTCCGACTTGGTACGCCGTATTATTCTCTCATGGCTATTTGCTGTAATGATAGAGTACAGCATTTTACCTCGTAGACTGCGGAACTTGGCAGAACTGGATGGACTATCACAAATGTCTTTTATCCGTATCATTGGAATTGCTTGTGGAATTGCCGTGTTGCTAAGCGTAATATCATTTTTTATAAAGAATATAAAGGTAGAACGATGGTGCATTTTAGCTGTGTATGTGGGGTTATCAATCATCGCATTGTGGACATCGTTTACATGGGGATTTTTGGTCGTTTGTTTATTGGTGCTGGCTATCTTAACTGAATTCTGTATCCATGGTTGGGACAATACTCCGGATCCGGTTATCAATCCTACAAAAACATATAGGGCGTACATTTGGATCACAGTTGGATTGTCTGCAGTCTTCTTTTTGTTTGTTTGTGCTTGGTCAGTAGGTAGGATTTATAGCTTCAGAACCCCGACTTATGATTTCGGTATCTTTTCTCAGATGTTCTACCACATGAAAGAATCCGGAGTCCCAATGACTACAGTGGAACGGGATGGTCTGCTATCACATTTTGCTGTCCATGTTTCTCCTATTTACTATTTTATGCTGCCATTGTACATGTTGATTCCTACGCCTACTACACTACAGGTGCTTCAAGCGGTAGTCATAACTTCTGCGGTTATACCTCTGTGGAAAATCGGAAAGAATCATGGTTTTAACGGGGTTCAGCGGATATTGATTAGTGCAGTACTTCTTTTATATCCAGCATTTTCCGGTGGAACAGCCTATGATATTCACGAAAACTGCTTCTTGACGCCATTGATTCTATGGTTGTTCTATAGTATCGACAAAAAGAACACAATGATTACCGTTATTGCTACAATGCTTACATTAATGGTAAAAGAAGATGCGGCGGTTTATGTAGCTGTAGTAGCACTTTGGTTAATCATTAAAACTGCTCTACGGTTTAAAAAGATAGATGTGCAGAATTTAATTACGGGGATTGTATTACTGGCTATCTCCATCGGGTGGTTCTTCTTAGTTACTGGATATCTGAAAAAAAACGGAGATGGTGTTATGACCTACCGATACAGCAACTTTATGTACGATGGTTCTTCCTCCTTAATTACAGTTATTAAGGCAGTAATCCTTAATCCTGTAAAAGCAATTTATGAATGTGTGGACACGGAAAAACTGTATTTTATAGCTATAACCCTTCTGCCTTTGCTCGGATTGCCATTGCTGACAAGACGATATGAGCGGTATATTTTGCTGATTCCCTATATCTTAATCAACCTTATGTCTGATTATAAGTATCAGCATGATATATTTTTTCAGTACACTTTTGGTACCAATGCATTTCTAATGTACCTCACTGTGGTAAACCTTGCAGATTTCAAAATGAGTTGGAAACGCACATTTGCGTTGCTTGCAACTGCCGTTGTTGGTGCCATATGCTTTGGGATTGTGGTTGCACCTAAGGCGATAGAGTATCCAACTCAGGCCATTCGATATTATGACCGACATCAGAGTGTTCGTAATGCTTTGGATACCATTCCTAATCAAGCATCGGTTACAGCTACAACATACTACACAACCCATCTTTCACAGAGAGAAATCCTATACGATGTTCGATATTGTTCTCAAGATCACTTGCTTGAAACAGAATATGTGGTTATGACACTGTCTGACAACAGTTCATACAAGAAATATTCCACAAAGGGAAAGGATAACGGTTTTGATAACCTTATAAAATTATTAGAAGATAATGGTTATAATCTGTATAACTCTCTTGATGGAGTGTTGGTAATTTACCAAAAGAATTTGGTGGGATCACGAAGCTAGAATTTATAAGGAGTTATAGACGCACCCGGTTTGGTAGCTGATTAATGGCTATCAGATTGGGTGCTTTATAGCTATACGAAGATAATGCAAGTGGCAAGGTTTCCGATGAATGGTTCATGCAGTTGTCCCATAAGTACGAGGTGGAGCGGATGGAGTTAAAAGATCGTATCTCCGAATTACGGCAAAAACTAAAATCCCTTGGAGATATGGAACCGTACAAGGATCTGTTCTTGGGGGCAATTCGGAAATTTATGGCTATGGATCACTTGACCGCTCCGCTCCTCCGTGAATTGATCGACAAAATCGAAGTTCACGAAACCCAGGGTGTTGGCAAAAATCGCACCCGACGAATTGTGATCTACTACAAGTTTGTAGGATATATCGACATTCCGTGGATCAACGATTTCCATGTAGCCGAAACCAGACAAGGTGTAGCGGTCACATATCTGACACAGACCGCTTAATACAACCTGCTTCTTTCGGGAAGTGCCTACACCGGCAAGCTGGGGCAGCTTGCCCTACGATTGGTGAGGTGGATGGCTTGAGAGCCTGTAGCCAAACGAAAATGCAATCAGCCAAGGTATAACAAAAGGAGCAGGCATAAAAACCTGTCCCAAAAGTTCTTGTTTTGTACCGAAAACCCAAAAGGGTAAAGAAATCGGGTGTTCCTAACGGACTTGACGAGAATGAGGGATAGGGGAACAAAAAGCACCTATATTCTGAATGGAAGAGTTTTTAATGATATATCGTCTGAACGATATGATATACGGCAGAGCCGTATGATATATTTGCGGAGCAAATATGATATAATATCCGTTCCATCATATGCGGAGCATATATCATCCACGACAGCGGATATCATATCGAAAGATATATCACCCGTTCCGCAAGGAACGGATATCATTGAGCCCCTCTAATGCAAAGCGTTAGAGGGGCTCATGGTCCGGGTTGCAGGATTCGAACCCACGGTCTCTTGGTCCCAAAGAAATCCGGAGTACCTGTTTCCGCTTATTTCCGGCCGTTTTCGCCCCTTTCCGCTCGGAAACAGATGCTTTCCGGCGCTCTTACCTCCACTGTTTCCGTGTACTCCGTGCGTGGATGTGGGATAAACTGTGGTCAAAAAGATACTCCCCGAATACGGCATCTGCCGTACCCAGGGAGTTTTTGTCGTCTGTATGGTAACTCTGCCCGCCCCAAAAGTCAAGGCCTTTCGCGAAACAAATTTTGCCCTGCAGTAGACAAAGAAAAAAGGTGCAAGAGCAACAGCGCGTTGCTTGTGATTCGCGCAGAGATATGCTATAATAAAAGCACAGAAATCAAAGGCGGTAATCGTATGGAAACAAAAGATATTATTCTTGAACTCAGAACGAAACATGGACTCTCCCAGGAGGAGCTTGCCGAAAAGGTATTTGTCACCCGTCAGGCGGTCAGTCGTTGGGAGAATGGCGAAACGGTACCTAACACCGAAACGCTGAAGCTTCTCTCTAAACTCTTCGGTGTTTCGATCAACACGCTCCTCGGCTCTCCGCAAAAACTAATTTGTCAATGCTGTGGTATGCCGCTTGAAGATTCTAATACAAGTCTCGAAAAAGACGGCTTTTTCAATGAAGAATACTGCAAATGGTGCTATGCCGACGGCGAGTATATGTATCACGATATGGACGATCTGATCGAGGTCTGTGTAGCGAATATGGCAAGCGAAGCCTTTCCCTCGGAGCAGGCTCGTGCATATCTGAAGGAAATGCTCCCCAAACTTGACTATTGGAAGAAATATAAAAATCTTGACGACGGCGGAAAGTTCGAAGAATTCAAGCGCAAACTGATCGATGAGATCAACGCCCTTGGCGTAGAAGGAATGCCGAAGGTCGAAAAACTCAACGCGCTTGTGGGCGGTTACGTGAATTTGGAATACCGTCTTCCCAACGGCAAGACAGTCAAATTCCTTGACGATAACGCCACCTATCTGGGGAATCAGCTGGAATGTGAATTCGGCGGCGACCGATGCTTCGGAGTCGTCGCTAATATGGACTTCATCCTCATCTGCACCTACGAGGAGGACGGCGAAAATCCTGAACTTGTCGTTTATAAGAAAAGATAAAAATTGCCGCTGAGATTGAACTCTCCACCTCAGCGGCTTTTACGTTTATCGTACTATCGATGAATGACTATAGATATAGAATTCCTCTTGGCTCGGCATCCACTTCTTTTCCTTGGGTGGAAAAGTCGCATCAAATGCTTCGACAGAGGTTACATCCTCACAGCAATCGGCAGCAGTGGAGGGGATATACATCCACCTCCTGCCGTCAAGCACATTCGGAACAAGTTCGCAAACGAGAAGTGCGGTCGGATAGTTTCCATCCACAACAAAGCTCACGTTCTTCTTTTTGCAGCTCACGAACCCACGGCTGACGTAATTGCCCGGATTGCCGAAGTTGATGTTCACGTCGTAGCCCATCTTGCGAGCCGCCTCAAAGGAATGCTCAATAAGTAGCTTACCTAGCTTCTGCCTTTGATATTTCGGCGCAACGCAAAGCGGCCCGAAGGAAAGTATTTCCTTGCGGTTTCCTTTCTTGTCCTCAAGCCAAGCCTTTGTGTACATGATATTTCCCATGATCTCTCCGTCCTTCTCAAGCACAAAAGCAAGCTCGGGAATGAAATCGGGGTGGCTTCGCATCACATGCACAAAATAGTGCTCGTCAGCACCGGGCTTGTAGACGTTCCAAAATGCCTCGCGGGTCAGTTCTTCTACGGCTCTGTAGTCTTTTTCTGTTTCTAAACGTATCGTCAAATTTTCCATTTTTAAACCCTTTCATAGTTGTGACGCTCAAAGTACGAGAGGATTGCGAGATGTATTTGCAAACCTCTCGTTTACAATACAATCTCCAAGGTGTTGTTCTTCTTCAAACAGCATTCTCCAAAAAAATAAATTCGGCTTTCACCGTATGGTAATTGTACCACAAAACCAATGATATTGCAACCTGCCCGTATGCACCTCAGTAAACAAAGAAACTGGTTCTTGCCGTAACACTTTCCCAAAATAATGATACAGTAAAGCAGGTTGTCAATAGCTGAATTGAAATGGCAGAAATGGGAGCCATGAAGGAACTTGTTGCAGATATGGCTAAAAAAATGTATTCTGATGC
>JAZMZW010000112.1:0-7368 GCA_045586205.1 Faecousia sp.
GTAAGCGTTGTAGCCCTCGTCATAAGGAGTGATGTTCTCGTTGTCACGAGCGCGCTTATAGTGCCACATACCGGATTCGGGATAAGCTGCCTTGTAAGCTTCGTCCTGATCGGTAACCAGCCATGCATGGATGCGGATGCCAACAGCGTGGCCTGCATCGATCATTTCCTGAAGAACGTCACGCTCACGGGTGATGTTCTCGGTGTACTTGGTCTTGTTGAAGCCCAGAGTACCGCCTACGCCCTTAACTAGGAGGTAGATGTCGGTAATACCGTTCTTTGCGCTACGCTCGATGATGGTGTCAGCGCCCAGAGCAGCAACATCAGAGCCCCAGATCCAGTCGCCTGCGATCTCCATGTCGCCGTAAACCTCAACCTGAGGAATCTCTCTGTAGGTGGGAGCAATGGTGATGTCACCGTTTTCATCGGTGGTCTCTTCCCAACCGGTGAACTTGTAGCCGGGAACGAGAGGATAGTCGGGATATTCGGGCTCTTCGCCTTCCTTCACGAACTGAACATCGATCACATCGCCCTCGCCGTCAACGAAGGTGACGGTGGTGGGAACGCCTTCTTCGTATGCATTGTATGCACGGCTCTCATTGGAGGAGATCCAGATTCTTGCATAAGCAATACGGGCATCGGAATCAACAGGAGCGCCTTCGAAGGTCAGCTCCAGCTTGCCCCATGCCAGAGTGGGGAGAACTTCTTCTGCTGCATCATCGGCATAACCGATCTTGATCCAGCTGCCGTCCTCGGCGATCTCAACGGGAGGCTCTGCTACGAAGCCGTCCAGGGTCTTGGCACCGGTGAACTTCACACCCTCGGCAGCCTCGAACTGTACCCATCTCCAACCTGCGGAAGCGTAGGTGTTGATAGCCTGAACCTTGATCTTGCCTGCTTCTACATCGGAGTACAGCTTAGCATAGCTGAACTGGCTGTGACGGAAGTGGCAGATGCCCAGAACGCCCTCTGCGGGGAGGAGCGCACGGATAGCTTCAATATCGCTCTGGAGCTTTGCGGACTTGGTGGGATAGTAGGACTGGAAGCCCATGACAACATTGTTGCCCTTTGCGATAGCCTGCTCTACCATCTCTGCCATCTTAGCGGAGGAGTAGCCGTAGGTATCGGCATAAGCCATGGGAACAACATAGTCGTAGAGAGCTGCGGTGTCCTCGTAGTTCTGACCGTAGTGGATGTCAGAGAATGCTTCGTCATAGATGCCTTCGGGCATGATCGCACCGGAGAAGATGATCTCGGGATTTGCAGCCAGAGCAGCTTCCTTCAGTGCAGTTGCCAGATCAACAACATTGTTACGACGGTACTGAGCAATGAGGAGAGCGTCGGGATCGCCATCGCGATATGCCTTGAAGATGTAGTCTGCATCAACAGCATCGCCGGCATCCAGCTGATCAGCATAGAAGGTCTTGCGGATCAGGTACTTGACGTTCTCGATGTTTGCGCCCATAGCTTCCAGATTGGCAAAGTCAACTTCGCTCCAGCCGTTGCAAGCATGGTTGTAACGGATGTAGTCCAGATGGATGCCGTCAACGTCGTACTGAGAAACGATCTCGGTAACAACATTGGTCATATAAGTACGGTAGCCTTCATCATAGGGGTTGATGCGGTCATTGTCGCGCTCACGAACGAAGTGCCACAGACCTGCAGTAGGATTGTTGGCCTTGTACTGTGCGTCTTCTACAGTAACAAGCCAAGCGTGGAGGCGGATGCCTTCTGCATGAGCTGCCTCAACAGCTTCCTGCAGGACATCACGCTCGGTACGGGTGATGTTTTCGACATACTGAGTCTTATTGTAGCCCAGCATGCCACCGGTGCCCTTGGTCAGCAGGTAGATGTCGGTAACACCGTTGGTCTTGCAACGTGCAACGACTTCTTCTGCGCCCAATTCTGCGACAGTCTCGCCCCAGATCCACTCACCGACGATCTCGAATTCTCCGGCAGCGGTAACTACGGGAGCTTCGGTCTCTTCTTCGGTTGCCCAAACGGGCATAGCGAACATGGAAAGCAAGAGGGACACGCAGATCAGCAGGGAAAGAATTCTTTTGGTCATAGCGATTTCTCCTTTACTTTTCCGTATAGAATTATATCACACCCGCCTCCTCGAGCAGCGAAGACAGGAACGATACCGCAAGAAATGCAACGAAGGAGGACCTTCCCCTCCTCTAAATAGATGTTGCATTGTATTTGTAGTATATAACAAATCGTTCCAATTGTCAAACAAAAATTTTGAATGTAGTGTACAAATTCGCGAAGAAAAAATGGAAGCGTTTTCATTTTTTCAATTTATTTCAGTTTTAAAGGTATTTCATTGGTTTTTCCAGATTTTTCGCAATTTTTACAAAAATATTCTTGCATTTTCTACCGATTGTTGATATATTGATTGTAGCCAATATTTACCACATTATTTTTAAAGGAGGACCCCCTTATGAAGCGTTTCCTTTCCCTGCTGTGTGTCATGGCACTGATCCTGAGTCTGTTGCCGGGCATGAGCTTTGCCGCCCGCCCCACTCGTCCCGGTGACGATGATGATGACGGCGGTGGCAGTAATACCGGCGATCCCAACGGTGTATTGAACATCTCCGTTCCCTCCGGCGTATCCATCACACTGAGAGATGGCTGGGCCGGCACCGGTAGCTCCGTTTCCGCCAGCTCCACCTCTACCGCAAACGGCTATAAGACCTATACCTACAAAGGGCTGGCCACCGGCTCTTATAGCTTTGTGACCTCCGGTTCCGGTTACAACACTCTGACCAAGGATGTGTACTTCGAATCCGGCACCACCCAGTCCATCACCAAGGACCCCGGCAAGAAGGCCGGCAACGGTTGGGAACAGGGCTCCGGCATCGAGCGTACGGAACAGCTGATCTCCAACGGCGGTCTCTTTGCCTCCACCACTACTTCCTTCCCCGGCTATGAGTATGTATTCAATACTCCCGTTTTCACCGATGATTCCATTGGTAAACAGCAGTTCACTCCCCACAGCACCATGCTGAACTACATCCACGCACTGGTGGATGACTGCCCCAATGCCTACTATTATACTGTAGGCTCTTCTCCCTCCTACGATTTTGAATTCCCCCTTGTGGTTTTCTCCAAGACGGATCTCACAGGCTTGACCATGGAGGAAGCAGGCGCTCTCATTCAGGCCAACGGCAAGCCCATTGTCTTCCATCAGGCACAGGTTCACGGCAATGAGCCCGCCGCAGGCGAAGGTTCTCTCGCCCTGATCTATGCCGCCGCAACCGGCAATCTCACGGATTACAACGGTGGCGACATTCTGGACAGTGTCAACATTCTGGTTTATCCCCGTATCAACGCTGATGGCTCTTATAAGTTCCAGCGTAACAATGTAAAAGACGGTCTGAACATGAACCGTGGCTATCTCCACGCCCGTAGCAGTGAGATCCAGGATCTTCTCACAGTTTACAACGCTTTCCGTCCCCACATCTGCATGGACGCCCACGAATGGACTCCCGATAACACCGGTGAGAAGGACAGCTACTTTGACGATCTGTGGCTCTTCTGCAACGGCAGTACCAACAACTCCGAGGCTATGCTGAATGAAAGCATGGACATCATGGACAATGTTTTCGCCGATGCAGGCAAGATCGGTATCCGTCCCTTCTTCTATGTAGGCCACATGAATTACTCCGCAAGTGAAGGTACTGCAAACTCTCTTGCTCCCTATTATTACGGTCTGCGTGGCTCTTATGCCTTCTGTGTAGAGACCCGTGGCATCGGCATCGGCAGAGGCTGCTTTGAGCGCCGTGTGGTTTCCCACTACCTCACCGCCGAATCCATGATCCGCTATGCCGCCGCGAATGCAGAGGAGGTCGTAAGCAGTGTTGCAAAGGAACGGGCTCGTATTGCCGAAGCCGGCACTGTTTACAGCTCCTCCAACACCATCACCCTCAAGCACAGCGACACCACCCATAGCCAGGCTTACGCAAGACCAACCCTGAACCTACTGACCAATACCATTACCAACCCCAATGCTACCCAGAGACCCTCTGCCGCTTACACCGCCTCCAAGACCCGTAGCCGTCCCACCGCCTACATCCTGAAGGCAGGCGCCAGCAGTTTGTCCACTATTCTGAAGACTCTGGATTATCACGATCTGCCCTATATTAAGACCGAAGATTCCATGACCGTTTCCGTCCGTTCTTACAGCGGTAGCTCCAGCTCCGCTTCTCTGAACTCCACCGTTTCCGCTGTCTTCCCCGCAGGCTCTTACATTCTCCCCATGAACCACAGCGACGGCAACATTCTGGCCATGATCATGGAGCCGGACGTCAGCGACTCCTCTTCCTCCGAGTCCTACTCCACCTTTGTACAGCGCGGACTTCTCAGTGCCTCCTCCATCTACCGCTATGAGGGCAATGTAGAAGACCTCATCGGCAAGGTCGAACCGACCCCCGAATACACCGTCACCTTCTACGGTGAGGAACAGGAAGTTCTGGCTACCCAAACCGTTAAGGAAGGCGCCTCCGTCTCCTACACCGGTGCTACTCCCACCAAGAACTACACCGATGATGTCCACTACAGCTTTGCAGGTTGGGTAGATGCCAATGGCGAGCCCGCTGTGATGAGCAACATCACCGCCGATCAAAGCTTCTATGCTACTTTCTCCGAAGAAGCTCATACCTACACCGAAAGCACCACCGTTCAGCCCGGCTGTACCGCTGAAGGCACAGTGGAATATAAGTGTGAGACCTGCGGAAGAAGCTATACCGAGACCACCGATCCCGCAGGACACAGCCCTGTTACCGTCCCCGGCGTTGCTCCCACCTGCACAGAGCCCGGTCTGTCCGACAGTGAGGCCTGCGAAACCTGCGGTGTGGTTCTGGTTGCACCCACCGAGTTGGCTCCCACCGGTCATACCCCCGTAGTTCTGCCCGGCACTGCTCCCACCTGTCTCAACTCCGGCCTGTCCGACGGCGAGATCTGCGAGATCTGCGCTGAGGTTCTGGTTGCACAGACCGTTCTTGCTCCCACCGGACATGCTCCCGTAGTTCTACCCGGCACTGCTCCCACCTGTCTCAACTCCGGCCTGTCCGACGGCGAGATCTGCGAGGCCTGCGGTGTAGTTCTGGTCCAGCAAACCACCCTGCCCCGTTTGGGTCACAGCTATCTGTACACCGACAACGGTGACGGCACCCATACCGCCACCTGCGAACGCTGCAATAAGACCCAAAGCCCTACCGCTCACAGCTTCGATGCAGAAGAAGTATGTACCCTCTGCGGATTTACTCAGACCGCTCCCCCCACCCCGGATGAGTCCATCACTCTGCGCCATACCCTGAATCTGGCAAGTGATATTTCCATCAACTATGCCGTTGCCGCAGAAGAGCTCAGTGCCTATGACAGCTTCTATCTGGAATGTATGATCCCCAAGTACGACGGCAACTTCTATCTTGGCACAGAAACGCTGCGCATTGAAGGCGAGAACAAGGGCCTCTTCTATTACTTCACCCTCAAGGGCATTACCGCCGTACAGATCGGTGATGCCATTGATGCCACCCTGTACATGACCAAGGATGGCAATAAATATTACTCCAATACCGATAATTACAGTGTTGCCGCATATGCCTATGCACAGTTGGGCAAGGCAGAAGCCGGCAAGAGCCTGAAGACCCTGTGCGCCGACCTGCTCCAATACGGTGCAAGCGCTCAGATCTTCAAGTCCTACCGCATGGATGCCCTTGCAGATGCCGCCATGACCGAGGAACACAAGTCCTACCTCAGTGACACCGAGGCTGTTACCTTCAGCAACAACAACTCCGATCTGGATGATCTGGACGATCCCACCATCCTTTGGGTCGGCAAGTCCCTGAGTTTGGAATCCAAAGTCGTTCTGAAGTTCATCTTCGACGCCTCCGCTTACGAAGGCGCTGTGGAAGACCTCCGTCTGAAGGTCTCCTATACAGATTGTGCCGGAGAGCCTCAGGTCATCTACCTGTCCGATCCTCAGGCATACGGCACAGGTGGCGATCGCTACTCCTTCGACTTTGACGGTCTCCTTGCCGCAGAGCTTCGTTCCCTGCTGGATGTGGCAGTTTATGCCGGAGACACTCAGGTATCCACCACCTTCCGCTACAGTGCCGATACCTACGGCAACAACAAGTCCGGCACTCTCCTGGATCTGTGCAAGGCCCTGATCGCCTACTCCGACTCCGCACTGGCCTACTTCGCATAATCCCATACAAAAACACCCCTCGGGCACCTTGCAAAAAACCGCAAGGTGCCCGAGCTTTTTTAATAGACAATGAATTCCGAATTTAAAATAGACAATTGATGGGCAGTCAAATTCCGATTTAGGTTATCACCTTTAGTAAGCATACCACAAAATATAGTTTCCAAAGTCCAATTTATAGGACACACAATATGATATACTAATACCAAAGGACGGTGTTAGTTATGTCTAAAAAAACTCAGAAAACATTAAGTTTCTACAAATTTGTTGAACGCTTTCCTAATGAAGAAGCTTGCAGAGAATATCTGTACTCTTTCAAGTGGAAAGATGGATTTGTTTGCCCTGCGTGTGGCAATCAGCATTGCTATACCCTAAAAGGCTTCGGACGCTATCAGTGCACGAAGTGCCGTCATCAGACCTCTTTGACTGCCAATACAATCATGCATGGGACACATCTGCCTTTACACAAGTGGTTTTGGGCTATTTACCTTGTATCTTGTGATAAGCGTGGAATCTCCGCTTTGGCACTGTCCGGCAAGATTGAAGTTAGCTATAAAGCTGCATGGTATATGCTGAAGCGGATTCGTGAGGCTATGAGAATGCGAGATGCACACTACACACTGTGTGGAGTTGTAGAATTAGATGATTCCTATTTTGGTGCTAAAATTAGGGGGAATAGGGGTAGGAAAGCAGGAAATCAAGGTGTATTTGTAGCAGTTTCTATGAGCAAGGATCACACCCCTATTTACCTTAAAATGCAGGTAACTGAAAATATACAAATACCGTCCGTCCACAAGTTTGTTACAAGCAACATCGCCCCTGGTAGCACGGTGCAAACTGATAGTTTTAGAAGCTATATTAAGCCCTTGGCAAATAACTATATCCACGAATCTGAGGATTTTAACCCCAATAGCAAACACTTGAAATGGTTGCATCAGATAATCGCAAATGCAAAAGAATTTATTAACGGAACCTATCATGGCACCAGCACAAAGCATTTGCAGATGTATCTTAGTGAGTAAGCGTCAAATCTATCGGCGTTTAGGTTGGATGTTCGCCGCCCCTCCAGACATTGACAGCACCGGCTCCGAGATTGTTCTCGGGGTCGGTGCTGTTGGGTTTATTTTGCTTTGCACTCAGACGGTGCGTTCCAGGGCA
>JAZMZW010000113.1:0-2601 GCA_045586205.1 Faecousia sp.
CTAATTCAAAGCATTTGTGGTTCTTATGTTCCTTGTTACTAGTTTCGAATTAGCGGCCTCTTGTACTTCTTTCTTTTGCTTTACCAAACTTCTCCACACCCTGATTTCTTCAGCCCCAATATAATAGCACACTTCTCTAAAAAAATCAAGTCTTTTTTTCATTTTTTTCGAAATTTTTTAAAAATTTTTAACTACTACTTTTCAGGGACTGAAAATAGGACTTTTATTCAAAATTAGGGATTATTCCAAACCTTTCCAGTTTTCCAAATAGGACAGGAGATCCTGCAGGGCGGACACATCGGGATTTTTCTTATTTGCAAAGGCAAAATAGCACTTCCCTGTTGCCGTTACATTGTCACGGAAGAAGTCCAGCTCCGATACATCCAGCGCAAGCATATAAGTATCCCCGAATTCCTCATCGGTATAGGTATAGATCAGATCCGAGAAACGGTCCATTTGCCCTTGGGTCAGCACCTGATCCACAGGCAGGAAGCTCTGCTGGGCGCAGAGGAACTCCAAGGCAACCTCATCGCAGACGATGTAGTCCAGCAGATCAGCCGCCACCTCTGCCACAACTGCGATACCGCCATCAACGCCCTGTGCATTTGCAGAGCTCATTTTCAAACCGGCAGTGGCGGTAAATTCCGCCTCTGCGGTATACTCCTCCGTATCCACAGCCTTGTAGCTGAGATAGTCGGTAGTCACATAAGTCCGTCCCTCCTCTGTCAGGGACACATTGCAATAATTTCCCCGAAGCATAACCTCCGGCTCATGGCGGAAAATCGAAGTCACAATAGGGATCAGGATCAACGGGATCAGTACCAGAAGCAGAAGATTGATTTTGTAATATCTCCAAATATGGTCGATCTTATCCTCAAAGGTCATGGCAGACAGTTCCCTGCGAAGTTTTTGGAAATTGGATTCCTTGGCTTGTGCATCTTTCATCAGAAGAAATTCCTTTCTTTAATTCCTGACACCTATTATAGAAAGAGTAGCCTACGGAGTCAAGGCTTTGGGTGTAAATAAACTTTGAATATTTCCAAAGCTTACCCACTTAAGCCCTTCCCCGAACATAGAAAACGAGAGCAACCGAAGTTGCTCTCGTGAAGAGTTTGGAAAGAATCAATTACTTGATCTCGACAGTTGCGCCGGCTTCCTTCAGGTCGTTTGCGAGCTTCTCTGCGTCTTCCTTGGAGATAGCTTCCTTCAGGGTCTTGGGGCAGTTGTCAGCGATTTCCTTAGCTTCCTTCAGGCCCAGGCCGGTAGCGGCACGGATGACCTTGATAACATTCAGCTTGGAAGCGCCGCAATCCTTCAGGATAACGTCGAATTCGGTCTTCTCTTCAACCTCAGCAGCGGCAGCAACGGGAGCAGCAACAGCAGCAGCGGCAGCGGAAACGCCAAAGGTATCTTCCAGAGCGTGTACGAGCTCAGCCAGTTCCAGAACGGACAGGCCCTTAACTTCTTCAATCAGGTTAGCGATCTTTTCAGACATTGTAATATCCTCCTAAAGTAATATATGTTGTGTGATTAAGCTTCTGCTTCTGCTGCAGGAGCGGGGCCTTCCTTCTGCTGGCGGATCTGATCAAGCACAAATGCCAGAGAGGAAATGGGTGCCAGGAAAGTGCCGAGGACCTGAGCGATAAGAGCATCCTTGGAGGGAAGCTCGCCGAAGCCCTTGAGCTGGTCGATGGTCATGACGGTACCTTCTACGAGGCCGCCTTTGATCTTCAGAACATTCTTGTTCTTCTTGGCAAATTCGCAAACGATACGAGCGGGAGCAATGGGGTCACCGGTGGTGGTGGCGAGAGAAGTGGTGCCATTGAGAACCTCGTCGAACTGATTGTAGCCGATCTTGTTGGCTGCGAAACGGGTCAGGGTGTTCTTAACAACAGTGTATTCTACGCCTGCTTCACGGAACTTGTTGCGGAGCTCGGTATCCTGTGCGACAGTGATGCCCTTGTAGTCAACGAAAACTGCGGAAGTAGCGTTCTGCAGCTTTTCGGACAGAGCATCGACAATTGCCTTCTTGTTTTCAAGTACCTTGATGTTGGGCAATGTTGTCACCTCCGAAAAAAATCCTCATGCCAAAAGACATGAGGACACAAAAACTTTATAAATAAAATCCTGTGTAACCTCGGCAGGACTTACGACTTAATGTCCCCTGCTGTCTTTGGCAACCTCAGCTATTATAGCAGAAATTTCTCATTTGTCAAGAGGTTTTTTACAGTTTTTTATGATTTTTTGAATTATTTTTTCGTTACAACGGGAATTTTTCATACAAAAGGCTGTTCTGTACATTGTTCCATGAATGAAATCCACCAATCTGCCATCGATACAGATTTCATCCCCGAAGGGGATTTCATCATCAAAGATAATTTATTCCACCCAACGGGTGGATCTCGTTGAAAAACTCCCTTGCCGACAAAGGAGTTTTTTCTGTGTAATACTACCTAAATGGAGCAGAATTAAGGGAAAACCACCCAAAAGTAATGTGCCCATCTGCTCGACAAATTGGAATTTGACAATGTTATAGCTTTCTAAAAACATCCAAGAAATGATTGCTTACTCCAATCATATCTGCTCTTTCGCAAATATACA
>JAZMZW010000114.1:0-1603 GCA_045586205.1 Faecousia sp.
GTGGCACTCACGGCTTCCTTGCCTGTAGAGGTCTTGATGAAGTCGGCTCCACTGTACATGGCCAGCAGGGCGGCGCGCTTGATGTTGGCGGCAGATTTCAGTGCACCCGTCTCCAAGATGACCTTCAACGCATGGTCGCCACAGAGGGCTTTCAGCTCCTGCAACTCGTCGCACATGCCTTCGTAGTCACCGCTGAGGAATTTTCCTACGGGGATGACCACATCAATCTCTGTAGCTCCTTCGTGCAGAGCCAGACTGGTTTCGGCAATTTTCACCTCCATAAAGGTCTGTGAAGAGGGGAATCCACCGCTTACGCAAGCTACTTCTACCCCCTCAGCTTGCAGTGATTCGCTGACAATACCGGCAAAGCAGGGATAGACACAGAGAGCCGCCACGTGGGGAAGGTCGGGGTGTTCTTCGTCCAGTGCATTGACTTTTTCTACAAAATTGAGCACGCTCTCCTCGCTGTCGGTACACTTCAGTGTGGTGAGGTCAAGGCAACCGAAAAGAGCCTTCTTTACCTCAGGTGTATCATTCTCGCTGACGTGTTCAAGCAGGCGTGACACTTGTGCCTGGATGTGTTCGTCGCTCAACTGGGTGTCATACTGTGCCAAGGCTTCGTGGTACTTGTCCTGACTGCTGAAATCTTCCTCGTGGAAATGGTCATGATCGTGTCCGCATCCGCAGTCGCAATCATGGTCGTGATGATGATAATGGTTCATAATGTCTGTTGTTATTAGTTTATATTCGATAGGTTTATTGTTCCCCTCCATTCAGGGAGGGAGTGGGGGAGAGTCCCCTTAATTTTTCATTCTCCTTGTGCCTTGTCTTGTCCCGCTCCGTCTTCTTCTGCAGGTTTCGTTCAAAGGCCGCGGTAAGGTCAACTCCCGTCTGGTTGGCCAAGCAGAGGAGTACCCACAATACATCGGCCATCTCGTCGCCCAAGTCATGCTTTTCGTCTTTCTTGAACGATTGGTCGCCGTAGGTACGTGCCATGATGCGTGCCAGTTCACCCACCTCCTCGGTGAGGCAGGCCATGTTGGTTAGTTCGCTGAAGTAGCGCACACCGTACGTCTTTATCCAGCGATCAACGGTCTCTTGTGCTTCTTGTAGGGTCATAATCATTCTCAGTTATCAGACCCACCCTAACCCTCCCTGTGAGGGAGGGGACTCTGTCAGTTTCCTGAAAGTCCTCCCTCACAGGGAGGATTTAGGTGGGTCTTCTCTTTTATTCCTTATTCTTTGTATCCATGCAAATTGTTACCGGTCCATCGTTCAGCAACTCCACTTTCATGTCTGCACCGAACTCACCCGTGCCCACAGGCTTTCCGAGGGCAATGCCCAACTCTTCGCAGAACTGCTCGTAGAGCGGTATGGAGATGTCCGGCTTGGCTGCTCGTATATACGACGGACGGTTTCCCTTTTTGGTGGAGGCAAACAGGGTGAACTGGCTGATGACCAATATGTCGCCCCCGGCATCCTGGATGTTTTTGTTCATCACTCCCTGTTCGTCGTCAAACACCCGTAGCCCCACAATCTTTTTGCAGAGCCACTGTATATCCTCTTCTGTATCAGCGTCCTCAATGCCCACCAACACCAGTAA
>JAZMZW010000115.1:0-7263 GCA_045586205.1 Faecousia sp.
CACTTCGCTGAGGAAGCCCAGCAGTTCTTCGGGATCCTCGGTGCAGACGGTCTCGTCAGCGATCATGTCGGTGAAGTTCTCAACACCGTAGAGTTCCAGAGCAACAGCATCCAGCTTCTCACGCATCTGATCCTTCAGCAGCTTGGGCAGCCATACGATTCTGCCGGGGCCGCCTTCAGCAGCGATGAACTTCTTGGAAGCGATGAAGTGCTTGCCGTGGCCCATGAAGCCGGGGGTCTGAACGCCGCCGCCGGTCATAGATGCCATTTCGGAGAAGGTCATGCCCAGAGGAGTCATGCCTGCATGCTCACGGCAGGTGATAACAACACCCATGGAGCAGGGCTCCACGCCGCAGATACACTCGAAGCAGCCGCAGGAGGTCATGGGATCCTGGAACAGGGAGTACAGGGTCACATGCTCCAGAGCACCGTGAGAGTACTGGCAGATAGCTTCGTCAACATCTTCGTAAGCACCCAGACGCTCGTCTACGCAACGCTCCTTGGTAACAACCTGGCAGGGACCCTGGGGATCCAGCTCGTTGGTTGCCTTAGCGTCCAGCCAGGAAACTGCACCGCAGAGACCCAGACGCTCGGGAGTGACGATACATACATGGCTGGGAGAGAAGGCCTGGCACATGATGCAGGAATAGAAGACGGGAACGGATTCGTCGGTCATGGAGGACAGACGCTCGTCACGTTTGTTGAAGATCTCGTTAGCCTGTGCGCGGAGAGCTGCATTAGCCTCGTCACCGACGACGATGCGAACCTGGCACTTGTCAACGACAGTGTCGAACTCGCTCTTGATCTTTGCGTACAGAACTTCGCCGATGTGGCGGAAGCGGAAGCCTGCCTCGTAGTCAGCCTTGCTGACACGGACACGGATCATGTCACGCTGACCGGTGTGCATAACGCCTTCCACGCAGTTCAGGAATGCATGGATCTTACGTTCCATAACAGGCTCGAAGTCGGGCTGCATAGCCTTGCCTGCTACCTCTACGGTATAGGACAGGGCGATCTTGCTGCCCACGGGAATCTCGTCCATTTCGGGACCTTCCACGATGATCTTATGATCCTCGATCTGGGTAGCCTCCTTGGTGAGAACCAGCTCGAAGCAGTCCTTACGGGAGCCGTCAACTTCCACCTGCATGTCACCCTTACGGATGATCTCGCCCTCGAATGCGGAGGAGAATGCAACGGGGATGTCGATGTTGGTGATCTTCAGCTTAATGCCACGGGCTTCGATAGAGGTGTCGATCCAGTCCTTGGTATCCTCATGGATAATCAGGCTCTTGGGAACTGCCCACATATCCTCGGTATCGTTGGTGATAACGGGGAAGCCCATCTTAATAGCGCCGGCGCCGCAAGCGACAGTGATGTCGTTAACGGGAGCATAGGCGTTGACCATAGCATTGATACGGTCGAAGGTGTAACGGTGGAATGCTGCTGCGTCGCCTGCCTCGATGCCGCCGAAAATGAAAGCAGCACGGACAACCAGGGAGATAATGTGGCCAACAGACCAGATATCGCCGCCGACGGGAACAACACGAACACCGAAGTTCATCTTGTATTCCTTCTCAACCAGCTGGTCAATGATGCCGCCGATGAGGAATACGAAGATACCGCGGGACTGATAGCCCTTAACGGTCTCTACAGCTTCTTCTGCAGAGGGAGCTGCGCCGATCATAACGACGAAGCCGGGGATGTCGCCGGTAACCAGGGGAACACCCAGCTCACGGACTTCAGCGTCGGTGAAGTGGCCGTGGTATGCAGTGCCCTCGTAGGGCTCCGGGGTGCGGACGTACTTACAAGCCTCGATGCACTCGGCAGCGATGGCTGTTGCAATGCCGGAGGAGAAAATGGAAGCTGTACGATTCTCACGGGTCATCATTGCCCGGATGTCAGCCAGAACGGCCTTCAGCTCGCCAAGATTGGTGATTTTCTTGCCCAGATAGGCATAGGAGCAAGCCAGATGATAGGCAGTAGAGGGCATTGCAATGGGAGTGGAAGCACCCAGCTCGGCAATGGCAGCGTCTACTTCAGCCTCGGCTTTAAAGAACATTACGTCGGAGCCACGGAATACGCGTTCAAACAGTGCCATAGGAATTCATCCTTTCGAATCAATTTTTGCTTTGATGGCCATAATTTCCGCCAAAGCTTTGGGAGAATAGTCATAGGGGGATGCGCCGTTCCTGTCGGCATCTATGACATCGGTATCATAGGAAATAAATCCAAGGAGATCTTCCTCGGGGATCTTACTTTGCAGGTACCGGCGATCCTCCTCGCCGCGCACCTTGTTGCAGACCACGGATACCTTGAAGATACCCAAATCTGCCGCAAGCTGCTTGACCTTCTCGTAGGTCTGCAGGCTTCTGGCACCGGGCTCAACCACAACGATGAACTGATCCATACAGCTGGCTGTGCCTCTGCCCAGATGTTCCAGACCTGCTTCCATATCCATAATGACCACATCGTCCTTCCGCAGGATCAGGGAAGAGAGGATGGCCTTGAGCATCACATGCTCGGGGCAGACACAACCGCTTCCGCCGGTCTCTACGGTTCCCATGACCAGGAGCTTCACACCGTGAATGTCCTTGGAAAACTTATCGGGAATATCATGGACTTGTGGATTCAATTTGAAAAATTTATTTGCTGCATTGGCGCCGGTGCGTTCCTCCACCAGAGTTCTCATTTTGGAAATGGGAACGATGGAGTTGACCTCTTCCTCTGTCAGACCCAGAGCCAAACCCAAGTTTGCATCGGGGTCAACATCGGCTGCAAGAACAGTCCGTCCTTCTGCCGCGTAGAGACGGGCAAGAGTGGAGGAAAGAGTCGTTTTGCCTACGCCGCCTTTGCCGGTAATGGCTAATTTCATGTTTTAGATGCCCAGAGCTGCACGCTTTGCTTCGATGCAGTCGATCATCTTCTGGCAGAGCTTGTCCATGTCGGTCTCGACGACGAACTTAGCCTCGACCCACTGCTTGATGCCGTTTTCACCCTGGAGGAGCTCGGTGACCTCGGTGCTGCCCTTGGTGTAGGGATCAACGCCCAGGAAGGTCTCGATACCGGTAGCAACGACGTAGTTACCGATGGAAACAGCCTTCTCACTCATCCATTCGGGAGCGCAACCTACAACGGGAACCTGAGAAATGTTGATGCCCCAATCCTTGGCGATATCGGAAGCCAGGATCATCATACGGGAGATATCAACGCAGGAGCCCATGTGCAGTACGGGGGGAATGTCAACCAGTTCGCAAACACGCTTCAGACCCTCGCCGCAGAGTTCCTTTGCAGCCTTGTCCAACAGACCTGCCTTAGCAGCAGCCTGTGCGGAGCAACCGGAAACGATGACGATGATGTCGTTGGCAATGAGCTTCTTCATAAGCTCGATGTGCATGGTGTCGGGGCGAACCTTGGGGTTGTTACAACCAACCATAGCAACTGCACCGCGGAGAACACCGGCCTTAACAACGTCGACCAGGGGCTTGGTGGAGCCCAGAGTGTCAACATGGCTGTTGGTAACACCGTCCAGGCAGGTCTTGATAGCCTCGACAGAGTAGCCGACGGTAGCCTTGGTCTTCTGCTGGGGGATGCAGATCAGATCGGGGTTACGGTTCTGGAAGTTCTCAACTGCCATCTTGACGATAGCCTTTGCATTCTCGCCTGCGGTCTCAGCGCTGAAGCGATAGAACTCGGAATCGGGGATCTGAGCAATGGGAGAAGTGGTGATGAACTTAGTGTGGAAGCACTTGGACAGGGGGCCCAGTGCGGGGAAGATGCACTGTACGTCAACAACGATGGCTTCGCAGACACCGGTGAGAACGACATTTTCCTGGCTCAGGAAGTTACCTGCCATGGGAACGCCGTGACGCATAGCGACTTCGTTAGCGGTACAGCAAACACCGGCGATGTTGATGCCCTTGGCACCGACGCTCTTTGCCAGAGCGATCATCTCGGGATCGTTTGCGTAGAACACGATCATCTCGGACAGGGAGGGATCGTGGCCGTGGACGATGATATTGACCATGTCCTTTTCCATAACGCCGATGTTGGCAGTGGTGTCAACAGGCTTGGGAGTGCCGAACAGAACATCGGAGAACTCGGTGCCCATCATGGAGCCGCCCCAACCGTCGGACAGGCCGGCGCGCAGAGCATGGCGGATGAGAGCTTCGGGCTCAGAAGAGCAACCCATGTGGGTCATATGTAAGGACTGAGAAACCTCGCGGTCGATAGCGCGGGGCATGATCTCAGCGTCTTCCCACAGCTTCTGGGTGTGCTCGGGAGCGCGCTTAGTGAAACGCTGGGTGCCGAAGGGCTTGCCGTATTCCAGCAGACCGACTTCTGCGACTTCGTGAGCCAGTTCATAAATGTCCTTGCCCTCGAATTCGATGCCCCACTCAGCGGCGATGCGCTTCAGCTTTTCGGGATCCTTAACGGTGTAGTTGCCGCCTTCACGGGTCTCGTGGAGGGTGTGGCAGATCTCACGGCCGTGGTCGGAGTGAGTAGCACTGCCGCCGGCGGTGAAACGGAGATAGTTACGGTCAACGATGCCATGAACATCGCAACCACAGATGCCGCGGGGAGCCTTGGGGGTAATGCGGCAGGGGCCCATGGAGCAGATACGGCAGCAAGTGCCGCTTTCGCCGAAGCCACAGTGCGGGTTCTGATTCTTCGCACGCTGCTGCCAGCTATCAGCACCGACCTTCTTGCCGTTTTCCAGCAAAGAAGCGGTTGCCTCCTCCATCTGCTCAATCGTGTAATAACGGTTTTCGCTCATAGAAAAGTTCCTCCTGTTGTTTTCAGGCAAATAGAATTGTAGGAATTGCAACCCATAGTAAGGGGATGATACAATTCCGTTATAAGCCAATCTAATTGTACCAAGGTGTGTGTATAAAGTCAAGCATTATTCTACAGAAAAACAGCGAATCCTATGATTCCTTATAAAATAATTACTTTTCTGTTTTCCGTTTTCAAATAGTGAAATCATTTTCCTGCGCCCTCCTCGACAAAAAAGAAACTCTTTCACAGACATGTGACCTGTGAAAGAGTTTTTCGATTTAGATTTGCTTAAACAAGCTCCGGGTATCATCTCCCAGCCTTTACCGCATCTAAGAACTGTGCAAAGAGAGCCTGAGAGATCTCGTCGGGCTTGACCTCCGGATGCCACTGGACTCCGCGGAAGAAGGGAAGCTCAGGCACGTCAATGGCTTCCACAATGTCACCACTGTCACTGAAGGCCACACATTTCACACCCTTGCCGGGCACCTTCACAGACTGGTGGTGGTAGCTGTTGGTCATGATCTCCTCCTGCCCCACAAGATCATAGAGGAAGCCGGGAGTGACCTTGACGGGATGATGGGTGTGTCCGTCTTCGTCCTTGGTGCAATGCTCCGTCTTACCCAACTGGGAGGGCTGATCCTGCCACAGAGTACCTCCTAAGAAGGTATTCATGATCTGGATCCCACGGCAGATGCCGAAAACCGGCTTATTCTCTTTCACGCAAGCACGGAGCATAGCCAGCTCAAAGGCATCTCTCTCCGCCTCCACTTCCCCACACTCGGGAAGCTTTTCCTCGCCGTAGGAAGCAGGGTCAACATCGTCCCCGCCGGTAAAAACAAAGCCGTCCATTTCCTTTGCAAAGCTTTCAATAATATAAGGATCTTCCACAATGGGCAAAACATAGGGCACTACATCCTCATAGCCCGCCGCCTTGGCACAGTCCAGAAACACACGGGTGTAGCGCTTCCGAATATAAAAATTCTGTCCCTCCGTAGAGAAGGTAAATCCGATTTTTATCATAAAACAATCTCCTAAAAAAATTATAAAACAAGTCCTATGAGCATAAAGGGCATACAAATCAGGGTACACCAAAAGAGCCAGCGGTACACATCTCGCAGGCAGAGGTCATATTTCCCTCCGTAAACCCAATCAAAATTTGTGCAAGATATACGAGCCGCAACAAACATAGGCCGATGGATTTTAAAAAGCAAATATTGCCCCAAGGCGATTTGATAAAAGACGCAACCAAACTCCCCAATATAAAACAGATCACTCTCTCGGGCATTTCCTGCAAGAATGGGAAATATAACATGAAGCATCCCGCAGAAATAATAATATCCCTGCAAAAACAAAAATATAAACGGGATAAAAAAGATCAGGGTTGCATAATACCCAAGACCATAGCGTTTATACTTCTTTTCATACCAAAAGGATTTCTTATACCGTTCCAGACCTTTGACTTTCTTATACTTTTGCGGGTTCCGACGGATGTCCCGAAGGCGGTATAAAATGGCTACCAACATCCCAATATAAAAAACCACAGCAAAGATCCAATAGAATATCATACCGGCACTGCTCCTTGTGTCACAGTCCCGTTGCTAAAGTCTTTTTCACACAGGTGGATCAGTCCCGGTTGGGCGGAAAGCAGGAATTTTTTCAAACAATCAGGCTTTATAGGTGTGGATCCTATATCTTGAGCAGCAAACCACCGACAGATCCCATTGGGATTATCTGCCATTTGCCTATCACCGTCAAAAAAAGGAACACAGTTGTTAAGATCCTTTAGTTGATATACAAAAAGATATTGATGGAAGACCTTAGCTTTGAAATCAAAGAAATGCTCCACAATACCCAAAAGACGGTCAATCTCAATGGCTACACCCATTTCTTCCCGAAACTCACGGAGCATAGCCTCCTCGGAAGTTTCCCCGAAGGCCACCTTGCCACCCACCATCGTCCAATTGGCATCCCCCCGAAGCTTGGAAAGCAAAACCTTCCCATCCTTCACAAGAACTCCATTGACCCGACAGTTAAACACATTTCCCTTTTCCTCAAACTGAAGATCCTTCATGCCCCGTCCTCCAATATAAGAGTATACATTATATATATCACAAACCCCCCACGATTTCAATATCCCAGTACAATCCTATCCAAACAAAATCCACACCTGCCAATTTCAGTTTATCGGCTTGTTTGATTTTCGCACATGCAAGCGTAAGAATATGTAGCAACCATCATTGATCGGCGTAGATGGCACTTCAATGGCTGTCAAGCCTTTCTTCAGAGGTATGCACCGATCGTAGGGCAAGCTGCCTCAGCTTGCCGGTGCAGGAAACGTAAATTTGTGCCGCAGTTCGTTTTCTTGGTGGAACTACCTGATTTGTGCCGTTTTGCAAGTCACACAAGTCTGCCGCTTCGCGGACGGCAAGCTGGGGGCAGCTTGCCCTACGGTTAGTGTGTGCGTTTATATGCTGTTTTCCGTCCCTGT
>JAZMZW010000116.1:0-2585 GCA_045586205.1 Faecousia sp.
GTCGAAGGTGTTGATGTTGTCGTTCTGGAAGAACACGCCCACGCCGGCGGCCAGCAGCTCCCGGGTGTACTGGATGGAGTCCAGGGTATTTCGGGCGAAGCGGGTGATTTCCTTGGTTATGATGAGATCGAAGAGCCCCGCTTTGGCGTCCTCCACCATCCGGTGGAAGTTGTCCCGCTTCTTGGTGGTGGCAGCGGAAATGCCCTCGTCCACATAGCCGGCAACAAAGGTCCAGGCGGCATTCTTCCGGATCAGATTCTCATAGTAGGAGATCTGGTTGCCCAGAGAGTTCAGCTGCTCGTCGCTCTCCGAGGACACACGGGCGTAGTAGGTCACCCGCAGGGGGAGGTCGTAGATGCTCCGCCGCTTCAGCTCCTGCCGGATCATGTGAATGTCCATGTCTGTCTCTCCTTTTCGTTGTATCATCATTACTGAAATTATAATGGATGACTGCGAAATAGTCAAGCGGGAGCTGGTGGAAAGACCGCCTTACTAAAAAAGCGAATTATGCACCCCTCTAGGCTCGCGCGCACCCATGAGATAGAGGACATGGTGAGGTTGCCACGGTAAAGTCTTATAGACAAGGTAACTGACATAATAATGAAAGTTAAGCTTCCTTAAAGGCACCCGAAAAGCCGTGACGGTAAAAAAGAAACGGGGAGATAACATACAGATAACCGAAGCTCAAGCTACGTCAGTGGAACTGACGCTACACAGGGTAATACAAAAATGGGTATTGATTCCGATGGAAGAATGTACTAATATAATAGATAATTTATATATAAGTAAAATACACTTTTTTAGTATTGGAGGTGCGAGCATGAGCCGACTGTATGTCACTGACCTGATCGGCGAGGACTATAAAAAATGGAAGCAGGGCGACTGGGTGCTGTTGTCTTACCCAACTGGTATGGGAAAGACCCACTTCATCCTGCACACGCTCCTGCGCCACGCAGCCGCACAAGGGAAGCACCTGGTCTACTACTGTAACCGCAAATTCCTGAGCCTCCAGTTCGATGCCATCGTCAAAAAGCAGCTCCTGGAGGAACTGGGCGAGGAGGGGGAGCGACTGAGCTACTACCTCCATGTGCGTACCTACCAGAATGCAGAGCTGACAGATTCCTATCCAAATGTGTACAACACCAAGGAGGGTCGGTACTATCACGGCGACTACGAGGTGACAGATTTCTATGTCATGTACTATGTATTCGACGAGGCACAATACCCGGTTGCCGATTCACAGGTGAACCCCGGTACAGCCTTCTGGCTGGACAAGGAGGAAGCTCTCTTGGGATGTTGGGGGATCCGTGTTTTTCTGACAGCGACACCGGAGCCTTTCCTGCTGTTCCGGAAGTGCCTCAGATCGGGACTCGACGATGAACTGCTGAGAACATTCCTGGCGAAGAAATACGCAAAGAGGATCGCGGACAGAGGAGGAAATCCGGACCACTGGGTTCGCTATCTGTCCTGCCGATATATCGAGCTAAAGAATCAACACGCCCAAGCAGAAAGTGATTACAGAAATGTTGCAAGCAGTCCGTATATCCCTTTGTGGAGAACATATGATTCAATGACAAGTTGTGTATTCCTGCAGCAGGAAATTGACAAGGAACGAGAACTTGTCATTGCGGAATGTCGGGAGCCTTACCGGGAACTTTATGGGCTGATTGAGGCGGCCTACAGCCAAAGACTTACGTATCATTACCGGATGGACACATCTGTGTCTGATTATTACAACTATGTGGAGGAACGGTATTTTGACGAGTGGGCCGAGTTGGCAGACCGAATCGCAATGTCTGCTCAACAGAGGGAACGATGGTTGATCTTCGTCCGCAGGAAGGAGGACGGCGAGATGCTTCAGGCCATCCTCCAATCCAGAAAGTGCAGTGCTGTGACCGTCAACGCCAAAAATACGAAGAGCTATGACGGACGCCAGGTACCGCGGAGAAGCCCCCGAAACCGGGCTCTGGAGGCCCTGGTCTGGCGGCAGGAGCTTGGATGCAGCGTGCTGATCAGCACGTCTGTCCTCGATAACGGCATATCCCTCCATGCGGACGCCGTGGATCATCTGGTTCTCTGTCAGCCGGGTAAGACCAGTTTCCTGCAGATGCTGGGCAGAGTCAGAGTCCGCGAGGGACAGCGACTGAAGGTTTACATCCAACGGCAGACCCCAAAGCAGGTCAAGGGCTACATCGACCAGTGCAAGAAGGATATTCTGTTCCTGATCCGGTGGAAGCTTAACGGGAAGAGAGTGCCCCGTTCTGTGTTCTATGGCAACAACAGGGATATTGCTTTTGTATCATTTATCGATGAAACGAGCGCACTGCAGCGGGAGAGACTGGAGAATGAGCACCGCCCCAAGTATCTGGTCAGCCGCAAGGATGGGATCGAGGAAGTCAATTTGCTGGTGATCTACCAATTGCTGGGCAACCTCTACGACATGGAAGTCCGAGCCAAGGCGCAGGGGACGGAGGATTCCAACTTCTATCTGCGCCACCAGCTCTCCTGGATAGGCAAGACCTACGACCCAACCCATTGGGTGGACTACCAGCAGACGCAGGATGGGTTGATGGAGTATCTGGGGC
>JAZMZW010000117.1:0-2679 GCA_045586205.1 Faecousia sp.
TCATTACCGGCATTGAGATCTCCTCCTGGGGGCGGGATTTGGAAGGCAAGCCGGAACTGATCGATCTGGTGGAAGCCATCTGCAACGCCGCGCCCGGTCTGCGCATCCGTCTGGGCAGTCTGGAACCGCGCACCATCACCGAGGAATTCTGCCGCCGTGCGGCAGTACTGCCCAACCTGTGTCCTCACTTCCACCTGTCTATGCAAAGCGGCTGCGATGCTACCCTGAAGCGCATGAACCGCAAATATGATACCGCCCGCTATTACGAGAGCGTAACGCTGCTCAACAAATACTTTGACACCCCCGCCATTACCACCGATATGATCGTGGGTTTCCCCGGAGAGACCGAAGAAGAATTTGCCTCTACTTTGGATTTCATCCAGAAGTGCGCCTTTTCCTCTATGCATATTTTCCCCTATTCCCCCCGTCCCGGCACCCCCGCTGCCGGCATGAAAGAACAAGTGCACTCCAACACCAAAGAGGAACGCGCCCATCGCGGTGCCCAAGTAGCTGCAAAGATGGAGCAGACCTACCTCAACCGCCTGATTGGCCGCACCCTGCCCGTTCTGTTTGAGCAGGATGAGGACGGTTGCTCCAAAGGTCACGCCCCCAACTACGTGGAGGTTCGCATATCCACCCCCGGACTGCACAACGTGGTGCGTGATGTGACCATCACCGGCGTGACAGACAACTATTTAATCGGAGAATCGAGTAGGAGGGGCGGATAGCCCCGTCCTCTCACACCACCGTGCGTACGGTTCCGTACACGGCGGTTCAATCGCATAAGTGCAGGGACTCGTACCTGTCGGATATACTGTAATATCCGGCTTGTGCGAGTCTCTTGTTTGTTATGGAACATGTCAGTATCTGACTTCCAGCAGCCCTCCAATACCCTTTCACATATCCCCATTTGTGGGCGTAGTACCTCGGGATACCTAGTTTCATGAGGTTCTTGATACGTGTTTTAGGGTTCTTCCACTGCTTCCAGATATACATCCGGAATCTGCGGCGCAACCATTCGTCCCAACTCTGCATGGTCTTCTTCATGCTTGCAATTCCGAAGTAGCCAAGCCATCCGCGGATGTACTTCTTTACGTTTTCCATTACCACGCGGACGTTTCTGCCCTGACTGCGGGAAGTCAGCTCTTTCAGCTTTTGCTTTGCTTTCTTCAAGGACTTCGCATGAGCGCGGATGTAGACACCATCCTTGCCCCTTCCCAGTGCGAAGCCCAGAAACTTAAAATTTCGGGTTGCAAACACGCTCACAACTTTGCTCTTTTCCGCGTTCATCTTGAGTTTTAATTTCCCTTCAAGATACTTGCGGCTGCTTTCCAGCAGTCGTTCCGCTGCTCGTTTGCTCTTGGCTAGAACCACGATGTCATCTGCGTATCGAATTACCGGAACTCCACGATTTAGCATTTCCTGGTCAAATTCATTCAAATAGATATTGGCCAGCAATGGGGACAGTGGGCCCCCTTGTGGAGAACCTTCTTCTGTCTTCACTTTGGTTCCGTTCTCCATGACTCCACTCTTTAGGTATCTCTTTATGAGTTCTATTACGCACTTGTCATGGATTTGCTTTCGGAGCAGGTTCATCAGCAGTTCGTGGTTCAGTGTATCAAAATACTTGGACAGGTCTACCAACACCGCTTGGGTATATCCCTGTTCCGCATATTCCTTCACCTTTTGAATTGCTTGTTGAGCTCTTCGTCCCGGGCGGTAGCCGTAACTTCCGTCCGAGAATAGCGGTTCATAGATGGGGGTCAGTTGCTGGGCGATTGCCTGCTGGATGATACGGTCTACGACCGTTGGGATACCCAACTTTCGCACTCCACCATCCGGCTTGGGGATTTCTTTCCTTCGCACCGGCTGGGGTTTATATTTGCCCATCCGAATACTTTCCAGAAGTTCTTCCCGATGTTCCCTCAACCACGGTAGTGCGTCCTCAACAGTCATCCCATCAATTCCCGGCGCTCCATGGTTGGCTCTCACTCGCTTGTACGCCCTGTTCAGATTGTCTCTGCTCAGGATCTGTTCAAGCAAGTCTGCACCGTCCTGTTCTCCGGCTTCCCGAGTTCCGGCACTCTGCGCTCCCACATACTCTTCGTGTTCCGCACTATCCCTTTGTGGGTAGCCTGTGTTGCCACAGTATTCTGCTTTCATCGTACCGACCTCCTTCTTTCGTTTACTGGGGACTAACGATTGTTCGGTCCTTCCCGGGATTTTTTTTTCTCCCCCGGTACTATGACCTCTGCTGACTTCTTGCAGTTCGTTGTTACTACGCATTTTTTTTTCGAATGTCGTCTACTTGAATGCGCCTGCAAGACCTCCCCGGGTACTCACACATTCTTTCACTCCATCTACCCGCCTTGTTTACCTCAGATGATTCCGTGTAGCTATTGGGCTTCAACTTACTATGCAGTCTTACCCTCATCTGCGGCCTGACAAGATTTCTGTTCGTCGGGCCAGAGCTTTGCCGCCGCCTTCCTTCAGATTCCGCCTCACGACGGACACCCTTGGCCTTGGCTATATCCTTCCCGCTACCGGGCGGATTAGGGACTTTCACCCATTAGAACGTGCGCTCGCCGGGCGCACATAGAATCAGGGCACCCGTCAAAAACGGATGCCCTGTAGTCACAAACCCGTTATTCGAGTACTGCTCCTTTGGCTGCAGAGGTT
>JAZMZW010000118.1:0-40796 GCA_045586205.1 Faecousia sp.
CTGCTGATCCCACACAGATCTGCAACTTCATTCTGAGTCAAAGCCTCCTGCTGATACAGCCCGTAACGTAGAATGATAATTTTCTTCTCACGTTCATCCAGAACCTTGTGTAAGACAGCATAGAGCTTATCCAGATCTTCGCGATCAGAATACTGCTCTGCCAAATCAATATCGGAACATACTACATCCATGAAGGATAAGGCCGAACCGTCGCTACCGGTCTCTATGTAATCCGACAGAGAAACGTCTCCCATGGTTTTCCGCTGGCCACGAAAGTGCATGAGTATCTCATTTTCGATGCATCTGGCGGCATAGGTTGCCAGTCTTGCACCTTTTTCCGGCTTAAAAGTGGAGATTCCTTTTATCAAGCCTATGGTGCCGATAGAGATCAGATCCTCTTGCTCCGATGCTTGTGCGTAATACTTCTTCATAATATGTGCCACCAGTCGTAAATTTCGCTCTACAAGGATATTCCTTGCTTCAATGTCCCCTTGAGCTGCCAATTCGATGTAGTGTTTTTCTTCCTTTGCGGACAGGGGCTTCGGGAAGGTTCCGCTGTGTTCCGAGATCCGTAGTGAATAAAATAGTCCACTGAGCATCAGCCAAGCTGTTGCCCCAAGCATAGAACCACCTCCGAAATAAGGTATTCATATCCTGCAAGTCCTGATGCATGAAATTATTCAATTGAAAAACAGGAAAAGCGGAAGCTCCTATAGGTGGAGTATCCGCTTTTTGTCGATTAGAAGAATTGGATCAAATTGTAAATTACGGGTGCATATACGATGGCGGGTAAAAAATCCGCAACTTTGATTTTTGTAATACCCATGAGATTTGTACCGATCATGAGGATCAACAGAGAACCTGCGCAGGTCATTTCGTTGATTGCTCCGCTTCCGAGGAAAGGTGACAAAACCCCTGCCAAAAGCACCAGTCCCCCTTGAATCAGGAAAACAGATACTGAGGCAAGTAACACGCCGATCCCTAACGAAGATGCCAACATCATGGATGATACCAGATCCAAAGTAGCTTTGGTGATCAGGACACTGTTATCTCCTGTGAGTCCGGCTTGAAATGAGCCGGTTACAGTCATTGAACCCACACAGAATAATAGTGTAGCGGTAACAAGTCCCTGGGCTACAGAAATATCCTTCCCCTCTTTTTGAAAGCGAAATTCAACCCATTGAGCCAGCCGATTAAGGCCGTCATCTATCTTTAACAAGCTACCGCTAATGACACCGAGAACGACAGAAGCAATCAAAATCAGAACATTTTCTCCGCAAAGACTACCGCTGATGCCAATATAGACGGTACAGGCACCCAGTCCAACCATGACACCATGGCTTATCCTATCCGGAATGCCTTTTTTGAACAGAAGTCCCACAGCTGAGCCTAGAATAACAGTGATCACATTTACCAGAACGCCGATCATAAATCCTCCAGGTATGTATGCTCCCATAGCATACAAGCGATGCTATGGGAGCGAAGGTATCAGAAATAAGCCTTTGCGCTATCTGCGTAGGCAATCAGTGCCTTACACAGGCTTTGCAATGCCCCGGTTTTACCATTGCCGTAGGTATCAGGGCTGTACTTCAAGGTGACAGAAACCGCATCTTCTCCTGCATAGACTTGTGCTGTGAGGATGGTACGGAGTTCGGAAGCAAGAAGCTTGTCCATAGTAAAGGAGTAGAAACCCTGTCCAGAACCGTAGGGCTTGGGGTCATTCAAAATCAGCTCGCATTCCACTCCTTCGCAATCTGTATAGGTCAGGTGCAAGGTGAGATCATCAGCGTTGCCCTTGTAAGCAGAAGCATCGATGATGTAAATCACAGAAACCTTGGTATTCAGATCCAGAGCCTTGCCCTTCCAAAGGACGGAAGGATTGGCAAGTTCAGTTCCCTGTTCATTGCAATTACCGAAGATCACTGTTTCGGGATCAATCAGGTATGCACGGTGGGCATCGGTCATTCTGCTGTCTGCAAGGGAATCCGTACGATACTCCTTATACTGCTGTGCCGCAGAGCCGTAACGGAGAAGCTGTGCGCACAGGGTCTTCAGAGTGTCCCCCGCAGCAGTCTTATTCAGCTGTGCATAAGCATAATCTGCAATGCTGTAGGTATCCAATGCAGAATAATAAGCCTGTCTGCCCTGAGTACCGTGGACGACTGCTGTCAGCTCATTGCTCATATGTACCGCTGTCAGACCATCCAGAGTGAAGTAATAGAAGACGCCAACCTGCTTGGGAGTAATGCGGTAGCTTTGTTTTCCGGTAGCGGTATTGCCGTCGTATTCCATCATAGTGCATTCCAGATAAATACTTTCCGGATCGTAATTTTCAAATTTCTGCACAGGAACAAGATAGTTCACGGAAATATCGCTGGCAAGATTCAATGTGTGATTGATGGTCAAATTGGGATCCAACTGCGGTTCTAAGACCTCCTGCTCACCGCAGATACACTGCCCTTCGAAGAAGCTATGTGCCTGAGTATCCTTTGCTCCACACAATGTGCATTCCAGTTCATGGGAAAGACTGTCTGTGGGGCGGTAGTTCCAACTGTGACCGAGGGCAGGAAGTTCTTCTTGCGCAAGCAGAATTTCTTCACAAACGGAACAGATCTTGCCTTCTGTCAGGCCGGTAGCCGTGCAGGTGGGAGCTTGTGCAGGAACAGGCTGTTCCGTGTGACCTGTGGCAGGAATGGATTCCCGGGCAAGGATCACTTCTTTACATAGGTCGCAGTGACTGCCTTGGGTAAGACCGGGAACTGTGCAGGTAGGTGGCACTCCGGCGTCGGCGACCTCTGTATGTCCCTTTGCGGGGATCGGTTCTTGTGCAGTTAAGGTTTCGTTACACACGGAACAGAGAACACCTTCTGTAAGGCCTGAAGCGGTACAAGTTGCTTCCTTTGCAGGAAGAAAGATTTCCGTATGCCCTGTAGCGGGGACAGCATCCTGAGCTACGATAACTTTATTGCAGACGGAGCAATGACTGCCTGCGGTCTTGCCGGGAAGCGTACAGGTGGGTGCTACAGCGGGATCTGAAACAGTGGTATGCGAAAGAGCGGGGATGCTTTCTGTCTTCTTCTGACGGCAGAGGGTACAGGTATAGGTCTTGACGCCTGCGGCGGCGCAGGTTGCGGCGGTTGTGACACTTCCGCTGTCATAGGTATGCTTATGAGCAGATTTAGGGACCCAGATTCGGAAGTAGGAATGAATATTTGATTCTGTCTTACCGGAAATATCAGTGGTTTCTACCATGGATATATTAAATGCACGGAGGGTATAGCTACCCCACCAGCTACTGGTACAATATACAGACATGGTGGAAACAGGGTCTAATCGACTTGATTGCTTGGCATCGGTGACCCAGCCTTCGGGACGGTACTGCCATCCATTGGTCACAAGGATCACAGAACCCACAGGAAGCTGTTCCTTGGTCAGACGAGGGGTACACGCAAAGTATTTGCTGTTATTTGCAGTAGTGTTGATCTTGTTGTAGGCAGCAGCTGTGGAATTCCAATATCCCAGCATAGTAATTTGGGGATAAATGCGGAGATAGTTATTTTCCAGTGTCTTTTCGGGAACATAGATCTTAAATGCATTACGGATGGTAGAAGCACTTGTGGAGCTGAGATCGGTGGCAGTGCTCTTGGAAATATTAAAGCCACGGATAGTATAATTACCCCACCATTCATCTGTGACAATGGTATAGGAAGCGGTAGTGGCATCGGGTCGGGAGGACTGCTTGGTATCCGTGACCCAGCCATCGGCTCTGTACTTCCAACCGCTGCTGAGGACAATAATAGAACCTACAGGGAGTTCTTCCTTGGTGAAGCGAACGGTAGCATAGAAATTGGGGCTGTTGCTGGCATCCTTGATCAGAGTATTGTAATTTGCATTATTGGAATTCCAATAAGCACACTTGGTCAAAGTCGGCTGAAGTAAGACATATTTATTCACAGGATCTTTTCCGGTGAAGGTGGATTTGGTAATAGCATAAGGCTTGGAATAAGCCTTATTCACTGCCTCAATTGCCACATACTGGAATTGATCGTCTACATCCGAGGGACGATATTTGATCTTGTCAATGGACAGACCTGTGATCTGCTTGACCCACATGAGAGCCAGAAGATATCGCCCCTGTCCGTAGCTCATGTGATAGCCGTCGCGGGTAAGGGTATCGCCGGTGTAGGAACTGCGGACATTCTGCACCGCTGTACCACAGGGGATAACCATGGAGAAATTAGAGTTGGTAAGGATCTTGTTCTGAACGGCGGCAACGATCCCCTTGTACATGGTGGACTGATTCTTGCTATAATTGGCAAAGGAAGAATGGGTGCTGTCCTTCTGATAAGCCCAGGTCATGTGCCAAATCAGCTTGGTCTTAGAGCCGGAAGGAAGCTTGTTTTTCACATAACTGATCAGGTTGGTCAGGTTGCTGTTATAGGTGCTTTCCAAACCGCTGTTGCCACTGTTCTGCTGCATGGAGATATAATCCCAGGACTGAGAAGCAATAGCCTTGCTTATCTTGTAACTTTTGGTAGTGGTCCAACTTCCACTGTTATTGAAATAATAGGTATAAGCGGCAGAGTCGTTCTTGGCATTGGTGTAGTGGGTTTCCAGAGAACAGCCTCCGATATAGAGGTTGCCGAGAGTGACTTTGGAAATGCCCAGAGATTTTGCAACATCGTAAACATATTGCAAGCCGTCAACAGAGAAGCTGTTGCCGATAGCAAGGATCTCCAAAGCGCCGTCACCGTCACAGTCCCAACTTTCGGCTGCGCGGGTATTGCCTTTATCCGTGGAAGCCTGCACATCTGTGGCGAAGCACAGACCGATGAAGCAGGAACATAAGATCCCGACCAAAAGCATTGCGATCAAAACTTTTTTCATACAATAATTTCTCCTTTCGAATATATCCGCTATCTATTATAATGATAAATTATCCCATTTGCAAGAAAAAAAGCAACAAGGAGGAAAAATATTGGAAATTTCCTCCTTGTTGTAATTTCACAGTTAATATTGACGGTTGATGAGAGAATTTGCAAGAGCGATCAGGAAGTCGGGGCTGTCGAATTCCTTGAGAGCATCAATGGCTTTCCGAGTTTGCTCTTTGACCATTTCCTTACATCTGTCCACACCGTAAAGTCTGACAAAGGTATTTTTATTACCGTCTGCTCCGGTCGCTTTCCCCAACAAGGCGGCATCTCCCACAACATCCAGAATATCATCCTGGATCTGGAAAGCAAGACCGAGAGCATCGGCATACTCCCCTGCCGACTTCCGCTGTGCCAGTGTTCCGCCGGCGGCGATAACTCCTAATTCACAGGCGGCACGGATCAAAGCGCCGGTCTTTCTGGATTGGATTTCTATGACCTCTTGGGGCGTACACTCCCGTTCTTCCGCAGCCATATCCAGGACCTGACCGCCAACCATGCCGTCTTCTCCGGCACAGCCGGCAAGAAGACTGACAGCCTCAGCAATGCGATCGGAGGGAAGCTGTGTCATAGTCAGTCTACGGAAAGCGTGAGTCAGTAAGCCGTCTCCAGCGAGGATAGCAAGAGCCTCTCCGTATACCTTGTGATTGGTAAGCTTGCCTCTGCGATAGTCATCGTTATCCATGGCAGGAAGATCGTCATGAATCAGACTGTAGGTATGGATCATTTCCACTGCGGCACCAAAGGGCAGTGCTTTTGTGGGATCTCCACCGCACAGCTTGCAAAATGCCTGTGTCAATACAGGGCGCAGGCGTTTCCCTCCTGCAAGAAGGCTGTAGCGCATGGAGTCGTACAGAGCCTTGTGGGGAACTTCTTCCAAAAAAATACGAGCTAAGTAATCTTCAATCGCCTGAGTATATTGTGCCTGAAGCTGTTCATTCACTGTCATGGTCAAACTCCCTTTCTACAGGATTGCCGTCTGCACCTTTGCTGAGCTGAAGAACCTTCAGTTCAGCTTCATCCAGAAGCTTACTACAGAAGGATACAAGGCTCGTGCCTTCTTCAAATAAGCCGAGGGCCTGTTCCAGAGGAACATCTCCCCTCTCCATTTGACGGACGATTTCATCTAATCGAGCCATGGATTTTTCAAAGCTTTGAGATTGTTCAGTCATGTTCTACCTCCTGTACCAGAGCCTGCGCCTGTCCGTCTGCCATACGCAGACAGATGCTCTGTCCGGTTTGAAGCCGGTGCACAGAACGGATCAGCTCTCCTTCTTGATTTTTCACCATGCTGTAGCCTCTGCCCAGAACCTTCAGAGGGCTCATGGCATCCAATTTTGCAGTCAGCATTGCAAAGTGTTGCCGATATCTTCCAAGGCGATGTTGGGATATGGACAGAAGCTTCTGCTGAGTAAGATCCAGACGCATTTTCTGTTCGGAAACATAGCCTAAGGGATCGGATAAGACTCTGGTTTTGGCCAGAGCTGTAAGTGTTTTTCGTTCTTGCTTCAAGCGTTCGGTGATCAATGTCAGAAGCAAGCCTTGGGTCATACCCAATTTCTGCCGCAAATCTACCTGATCCGGCACTGCCAATTCTGCGGCATTGGAAGGAGTAGCCGCCCGAAGATCGGCAACATAGTCCGATATGGTCACATCGGGTTCGTGGCCAACGGCGGAGATCACAGGAATCTGCGAGGCAGAAATGGCATAGGCCACTCTCTCGTCATTAAATGCCCAAAGATCCTCGATAGAGCCACCTCCGCGACCTGTGATGATCAGATCCGCAACCTTATATCTGTTGGCATATGCAATGGCACCTGCGATTTCTGCCGGTGCTTCCGCACCCTGCACACGGACTGCTAAAAGCTTTACCGTGGATAGAGGATAACGCTTACGCAAGATCCGCAACATGTCCCGTAAAGCCGCTCCCGCAGATGAGGTGATAATGGCAATGGTATGAGGATATTTCGGTAGAGCTTGCTTTCTCCCGGGATCAAAAAGTCCCTCTGCCATGAGACGACTTTTCAGTTGCTCAAAGGCTATGTGGAGATCTCCGATACCATCGGGGATCATTTGATTGCAGTACAGCTTGTAAGCACCGTCTCTGGGAAAGACAGATACACTGCCGGAAGCTATGACCTTCATGCCGTTTGCAGGACGGAAGCCCAGCCTGAGAGCCTGATACTTGAACATGACACAGCCTATGGTGCCTTGAGAGTCCTTCAGGGAAAAATAGTGATGTCCCGAAGGATACAGCTTGTAATTGCTAATCTCTCCGCGGATCATCAGATTGGATAAAAAGGGGTCTTCCTCGAAACGGCATTTCAGATATTCGTTGATCTGCGAAACTTCATAAATCGGATCCATGATACTCCCTCCAGCCAAGGACAGCCGTACCTAATGCGTTATCTCTTGCAAATTCAGGAGGGCAAAATACGGCAGGCAAACCATTACAGGCTTCCCGTAACAGAGAGTTGGACGCCACGCCTCCTGCAAACACGATCTTACATCCGGGATAGCGGTCCAAGGCAGCTTTGCTTGTCTCGATGATTGCCCCAATCACACAACGAAGGGCATAGGCCGCTGTTTCGGAGGCATCGCCTTTATGGTACTGCTCCACTTTATTTTGAACGCCGGAAAGAGAAAATTCCAGTTCCTTCACCTTTACACGAAACTTGGTTTTATCTAGGGCTTGCCGGCTTAAGGCATCGATCTCCCGTCCCGAAGGGAAGGACAGTCCAAGGAGCTTACCTGTACGATCGATCAATTGACCTGCGGAAATATCGGTGGTGCCGCCGATTTTTTCACAGTGTACATTTCTACCTTCAGGGGTAACATAAAGAAGCTCGGTGGTGCCGCCGGATAAGTGCCATGCCAAATGGGGCTGATCCATGAGCTCCATACTTGAAGAGGCAAACAAAGAAGCCGCTACATGCATCTGCTGATGCGCAAATTCATAGACGGGGATTCCTAAAGCTGCTCCAAGTACCTTTGCCTGTGACTCTCCTGCCAGGAAGCAGGGCATATACGAGCCTTCCACCGCTCTGGGACGAGTGCTGACCGCAATTGCCCGGATGTCAACTTTCCCAATATCTGAAAACAGCCTGTCGGTTAATTCCGGCAGGCGTTTTACATGGGCAAATAATGCATCACTCTGGCGTAATCCAAGTGTGCCTTGTGCAACATCAAGGATGCGGGAGACATTATGTCCCTTTGTTCCGTCAAATACAGCGACGGAGGTCGTATAATTACTGGTATCGAAACCCAGGACTGTCATGTGGCCGACTCCTGCTGTTCCCGTGCGAAGCTACGGAGAATGCCGTTGACAAAGGATACGACTTCTTCATCCTCGTACTTTCTGCTGAGATTGACGCACTCATTGATGGCAACACCAAGAGGGACATCCTCTACATACAGTGCCTCGTAGATGGCAAGGCGCATGGCGGCCTTGATATATCTGGAAATACGATTGAGCTTCCAACCGACGGAATGCTTGGAAATCACAGCATCGATCTCTTCACAGCGGGCAAGGACACCTTCTACACAAGCGGTAATATAGTCTATCTGCTTTTTGCTGGGATGCTCGGTATAAATAGCATTTTCCTGGGCAAGCTGTTGGTAATATTCCTTGGTCAGTCTGGTACCGATTGCCTCGGCGGCAGTTTGTTCGGTGAAATCCAACTCATACAGCAAATGTACCACAAGTTCTCTTACATTGGAACGGGTCATGGGCTTACTCCTTTAGTATTATGTGTTAAAATATGGACGAGTTATGTGGAGAGAAAATCCGTTTATGCCTGAGGATTCTGAGGTGCCTTAGGCACTGCGATGCCGCAGACATTGACATTGACCTTTCTGGGACGAATGCCGGTCATGGTGGTAATTTCTTCAGCAATGGATTCCTGTGCGTTCTTAGCAACGGTAACAACTGCACATCCCATCTTGACAACCAGATCACAGGAGATCTCCATGCCTTCTTCTCCAAATACTACACGAACACCCTTGCGGAAATTTTTCTTTCCAAGAATGTTGCCAATATCTAAATTATTGCCGGTGGTCAAACCGTAAACACCTTCTACCTCACGCAGTGCGATGGAGGCGATGGAAGCGATCACTTCCTCAGAGATCATGATAGAGCCGTTTTCTTCTGCCTGAACCAAATAATCTTTCATATCAGCCATAAGTAATACCTTCCCTTCTGATTCACAGCTTAGCTGTATATTCACTTATATTCTATCACAAATTTCAAAAATTACAATACTATTTTTTCTTGAGTTTCCCCAAAAGGATGCACAATTCATAAACAGGCCGGTAATGTATAATTTTGAGGTGCTTAATAACTCCCGTTCTTATACACGCATTGTGAGCAAGCTTTATCCCGAGGCAAAGTTCTATAAGCCCCGCACCGGAGACAGCTTTACCATTGCAGGAGTACAATTTGATGTGCTCTACACGACATTTCCTACGAGGATGCACAGGGCAGTGCCGTGACCTTGATCCTAGATGACCCTGAGCTCTATAGCGGAGATATGGACCTCTGTGTGTTCACTTTGGACGTCCTTTTAGCCCCGGAACTGAGAACAGTTATATCTGCACAGATCTTCGCAGGTGATACGCCGGTATCCTGTACCATGCAATACAGTGCGATACCTGCGGTAGTTGTATGAAGTGTGCAAAATCTATACAGCCGAAAAAAATCTACGACAGTTATCAGGCTGTCGCAGATTTTCAAGAGAATTATTCTACACCAAAAATTCGAATATCGGACAAGTCATATTCCGTCTGCCCCATAACGATGTCCGCAAGGAGTGAAACATCCCCCTCGTCCAGTCCGCTCTCAGGATTGGCAACGGCTACGGAGATCCCCTCTTCGCTGATATATGCCACACAGTCTCGATAGCCCTTGGCAATGATCATGCTTTCGATTTGGGACTCTGCAAGAGCTTCAGCTACGATGGCTTCCAGCTTGGCGGTATTCTGTCCCCCTGCATCTCCTTCTGCATAAGCTATGGCCTCCTGCAGGAGGTTAACGGCCTGATCACGGGCATTCTGTCTGGATAGGCGCATTTGTGCAAAGTAAGAGTCTGCTTCCGATACACTGTTTGCTTCATTCTGTGCAAGGTCAATAGTATCATTGAGAACAAGGGTGGCTTCTCCGAGGATCTTATCTGCGTCTACCACCTGTGTCAGATCCTGTGCTTGGTTGCTCATGTGCCAATTCAGGTAAAGTCCCCCGCAGATGAGAACCATTACCGCCGCAATGACTGCGTTCCGTTTCCAAAGATTCATTGTCATTCCTCCATCATTTCATTTTCACTACCGAGATTTTATCACTACGTAAGTTTGTCAGTGCGGATACAGCTTCGACCAAGGTCAGCTGTATTTCCGGCCGATCACCACCTTCGCAGATAATAAGGGCTCCTTGAAACAAGGGGTAATCTACAGTAGTAACAGTTGCTTCATCGTATGAACTTCCTGAAGAAATTAGAACGGTCTTTTGTTCTTCTTTTTCTGACAGGGAATCCCCTGAACTTTCTTTCTGCCTTTGTGTATCATACAAATAATGGGTGGTACTCCCCTGCTTCATTGTCAATACTACTTGAACCTGTCCCACCCCCTGGATATTAGACAGCACCTGTTCCAAACGAGCTTCAACCTCCTTTCCGTAGGATTCATAGGTATCGGGGTAATTACCTTCCGTTTCCGTCGCTTTCCTTTCTTCTTGAGTAGAATTGGGAAGAAGCAGAAGAAATGAACCCAACAGGATCACTAGGATTGCATATTTATATTTCTTCATTGCAGAGATGAGTACCGATAAGCTATTTTCCGGTTTAGTCATACAGCCTCCATGTTTGATTTTCTACAGGAATGCCTATGGAGTCGGTCACATAGCGTTTCAGCTGTGCAAGCTGGTCCCCGGTGAGTGATCCGTAGATTTCTATTTTCTCAGGGACAGGGAATTCCTCCTGAGTCAGTTCTACCCTTACATTGACCCATGCGCCCAACTCCTGTGCTTTTTGGCTTACAAAATGTTCCGTACTTTGTTTCACCTGCTGTGCATATTTCTCCGCATAGAGCGTTTCATAGTCCTTATGTAATGTGCGCTCATCCGTAAAATTTCCAAGAAGTTCTTCCAGAACTTCGGGTCGCAACTTCGTGATGGGTCGCAGAATTATCAGAAGTAATAAGATCCCTCCCATGCATAGAAGGATCTGCTTCTGCAAGCCTTCCTTGAAAAAACAGGAAACCACAGCACTTAAAAGCGCTACGGCAACCAATGATGTAAAGTAGCTTTCCAAAGTATTCAAATACTGATCACCTGTACATAACATATTGCGGAAACCAGAAGAAGTAAAGCGCAGATCCCGGTCATTGCTAAAACATAGCCCATAGCAGAGGCAATGAGTTTCAAATAAGCAACATGAGCGGGTAAGCCAATTGCTCCGGCACAGGCTGCTGTGAGCTTCATAAGCAGGTACTGTAAGCCGATGCGAAAAAACGGGAGTAAAGTAATGGACAGTATGGCAAGCAATGAAAAAAGTCCTGCGGAATGCTTCACCAAGCCTGCCCCTGCAAGCATAGTTTCCGAAGCGTCGGACAAGATACTCCCCACTACAGGAACCATGCCGGAAATAGCGGCCTTGGTTGCTTTGAGAGTCAGTGCATCGGTTTTCCCGCTGATGACTCCTGTCAGAGATAAAAAGCCCGTAAAGGTATACAGAATGATTCTTAGGCTTTTCTCCACCATCCATCCCAATAATTCCCGAAGTTCTCCAAATAAAGAACGGTCAATTGCACATTCTGCCGCTCCTAAGGCTAGATAGAAATAAATACAAGGAAATAAATATTTGGTCATAGTTCCCATTAAAATTCGAGAAAACAATACGGTGACCCCGTGGAGCCCTGCCGCTGTGGCCGGAGCTCCGGATAAGGCCATTGCAGAGGACAGTACCGGTAATAGGATACTTCCGTAATCCTTTAGCTGTGCTATGGTGCTTTGAGCCAGACGGATCATAGAATGCATCGATCCTGCCACTGCTCCAAACATTCCCAGTACACCAATGATAAGTCGCAGATCTATCTGCAAGGTGTTTTTGATACATAAAGAGCCGAACAGTGCGATAATCAGTAACAAAACACATAATCTCATACCTTCGGATAGAGCTTGTGTAGCTGACAGAAGAGAATTCCTAAGAAGACTTTTTAAAGAATCCGAAAAGGAACTTATTTTTGTGGGAGATACATCCTCCGGCAATTCCACAGCATCTTCGGGCAGTGCTTCCATAAGTTCCTCAGTGTCTATAAGAACTGACTCAGTGGCATATACTCCCATGCAAAGAGCTAGAGCAAGGAGTATCACAAGAACTGCTCTTCTCATCCCACACCACCTATGTCCGAAAACAGTTGTACAATGCCTGTCAGCAAGGGTAATGCCAGATACAGAGTCAGTACCGTACCGGCAAAATCAATGCTTTTGGCAAGGGCAAGTTGTCCTCCTTCTGTACAAATAGCTGTGCAGATCTGTGAAAGGAGTCCTACTCCAACGACCTTGAAAAGTGGTTCCAACAGTCTGTTATCCAGCTTTGCCAACTGCCCCAGACTGTTGAGGAACTCTATAACAGGTTCAAGAAATTTGAACAAAAAACACAGAATCATCAAAGCGGAGCATAGGCCCAAAAGCAAAGCAAGTTCTCCGTTGTTCTTCCGTAGTACAAGGGCGAACACAGAAGCCATGATCCCAATGACGGATACTTTTATCAACTCCTGTGTCAAAAATGAAACAGCTCCTTTACCAAATCAAATAATTGTGCAATTTTCTGTACCACGATCAAAAGTACCACTACCAGACCTGCTAGAGTGGTCATGGTTGCCTGCTCCTCCCGTCCTGATCGAACCAGTACTTGGTTAAGAATGGAAACGATGATGCCAACAGCTGCAATTTTAAAAATTAAATCAATATCCATATTAAATCATCAATATCACAAGTGCGATTCCGGCGCAGGTGGCCAGAACAATGTAGCTTTTTACAAAGGGGCGCTTCTCCTGTTCCATAAGCTCTATACTTTGAGTGATCCTGTGAATGCTGAGTTTTGTCATTCGATCCTCGCCGTCCAAATCGTAGCTTCCCAGATTGTTGCTGAAGTCCATCAAGGTAAATAAGGCATCCGACGGGAGCATAAGGTGCTTTGTCTTGGAAATAGCTTCCTGTGTCGCAAGATCTCTGGATAGTCCTGCGGATATGTTATGGGAGAGATGACGGAAGTATTCTCTGACAGGACCTTGCAGTTTACCGGATACGATTTCCAAGACTTTGGGAACAGGATACAGGGTATAGTTCAACTCACACTGTAACAGCTCCATTCCTCTCAGTAACTCTCGAAGCTGTCTCATTTGACTGTGGAAGGAGGAAGCTTTCCGAATACCGATAGTAACTGCACCTGCAAGAACGAGTCCCGCACCCAAAAGCCTGATCATGCGGACAGCTCCCGTAAAGTCCCACGCTTCTCCCTATCAAGGATAATCACACTACGGAATATCCCCTCCCCCATCAGTCGACGGTATACGGGGCGTGACCGGAGATCTTCCTGATCCTCTGCATGGGCGGTTGCCAAGAACTTTACACCGGAATAGGATGCTTGGATCATAGCTTCCACATCCTTCAGTGCGGTAATTTCGTCTAGGGCGATCCATTGAGGACTCATACTTCGTATCAGAAGCTCGATTCCTTCGGCTTTTCCCGTTCCCGATAATACATCGGTTCTGTCCCCTAAGGAGAATTGCATCCTACCCTCAGTAGAAGATGCCAATTCCATACGCTCATCAATGACAGCAATTTTCTGACAGTATCTGTCACTGAGCAGGCGGATTAGATCCCTTAATAAGGTCGTTTTTCCTGTACAAGGAGGTCCGATGCATAATACAGATTGATTTTGTTTCCAGATTTGTTCTGCATACTGTGAAGCAATGCCACTGATCTGTCTGGCAATCCGGAAGTTTAAAGAAGAAATGTCCCTCAGATTGCGCAACCGCCCATCTTTATATATGCCCATTCCACAGACACCCACCCGGTGTCCTCCGGGTAAGATCAGATATCCACGGCTGAGCATATCCATCACTGCGTAGGCGGATCTATGAGTCACTCTGTCCAATACCTCCTGCATCAATCCATCTTCTGCAATATAGGGAAGGAATGACTCGATTCCGTTTCGGAATAGACCGATCCTCTTCCCTCTCCTGAGACGTAGCTCCTCTAAAGCTGTAATTTCCGGCATAGAAAGAATGTGTTCCCTTAGTTCTGCGGGGAAATATTTTAATACCTGCTGTAACTGTTTCATCATGTCCGAACCTCCTGCTTATATGTATGCGGAAGGCTCTGCATTTAGGACAAACTTTCCTGTGATTGTTTACGGCAAAAAAACAGCAGACATTCGACGGAGCTTATCCATCGGATGTCTGCTGAAACATGAAATTATTTTAAGTTGGCAGGGATCTTATATGTGGGAACGATCTTACAAACAAGATCACGGATGTCCACATAATTATCCTCACAAGCGGACTGCAATTCCTGAAGCTGACGTAGGAATTTCTGTTGGTCGATCTCCAAAGGATTGCCAATATGGATCATATCATTTGCTGTGGAACGCAGGCCCTCCTCACTCATGAGGATCTCTTCGTAGAGCTTCTCACCGGGTCTGAGACCTGTGTACTTCACTTCAATATCCACATCAGGCTCGAAGCCGGACAAGCGGATCAGATTTCTTGCCAAATCATCAATACGTACAGGCTCACCCATGTCCAGAACGAAAATCTCTCCGCGGTTTGCGTAAGCACCTGCCTGCAATACCAGAGAAACAGCTTCTGGAATGGTCATAAAGAAACGAATAATGTCCTTGTGGGTAACAGTGACAGGGCCACCGGATTCAATCTGCTTCTTGAACAGAGGAATAACACTGCCGTTACTGCCCAGAACATTGCCGAATCGGACGGCAACAAAGCGGGTATCGGACAGCTCTGCCATAGTTTGGACAATCATTTCACAAATACGCTTGGATGCACCCATAATATTGGTGGGATTGACCGCCTTGTCTGTGGAAATCAGAACAAAGGTCTTTGTACCGTAGCGGTTTGCGGCCTCAGCCACATGATATGTACCAAATACATTATTCTTAATAGCCTCGTTGGGGCTGTCTTCCATAAGAGGCACATGCTTATGTGCTGCGGCATGGAAGACGATTTCGGGACGGAAGGTCTTAAAGAGCAGATCCACACGCTTTTCATCACGAACGGAACCGATCTGTGCAAAAACCTTCAGTTCGGGATAATTCCTGCGGAGTTCCTGTTGAATATCATAGGCATTGTTCTCGTAAATATCGAAAATCACCAGCTGAGAAGGCTGAAGCTTGGCAATCTGACGGCAAAGCTCACTACCAATGGAGCCACCGCCACCGGTGACCAGAACAGAACGACCGCCGATATAATCATGGATCTGAGAAATATCGACCTGAACACTGTCACGACCGAGGAGGTCAAGAACATCCACATCGCGAATTTTTTGAATATGGACTTCACCATTTGCCAGCTGGAATACACCGGGCAGGATCTTCAGCTTGCAACCTGTAGCTTTGCATAGCTCCAGGATCTCCTTGCGATCCTTCATGGTAGCGGCAGGAATGGCAAAGACGATTTCTTCAATGTGATATTCCTGAGCAAGTTTGGGGATCTGGTAGCGGTTGCCTGCAACCTTTACATTATGGACATACTTTCCTTGCTTGCCGAGATCATCGTCAATGATGCAAACCACGCGGTTACGGGACTGTTCGCTCTTTTGGAATTCTCTTAATACCATTGCACCTGCCTGGCCTGCGCCGATCAGCATGGTTTTCTTGGAATTCTTATTCTCCCTGAGAGACCGCAGAACATTTCGAACAAGACGGTACGAAAAACGTGTTCCACAAGTAAAGAGCGCGAGGAACATCGCATGGAGTACGGGGAAGGATCTGGGCATGACAACAAAGCCGTAGCCCACAAGGATCATTTCTGCCGCACCGATCACCAGAACAGAAAGACAAATATGTACCAGTTCTTCCACCCCGGCAAATTCCCAAAGGCTGTTATAGAGCTTAAAGGGAATATATACCGCAACGGTTAGAATGCTCAGGATCAATCCGTACAGACCAAGCTTCTCGTAGAAAGCCTCAGCTGAGATCTGTAAAAAGCTGAAGTCAAAGCGAGACAGGAGGGCAAGGTACATGCCGATAAAAACAAATACAATGTCCAGAACTACCAACAAAAGAACACGTGCAAGGATCTTTAAGAAATCATTGTTTATTTTCATGATGCTTTTTCCTAAACACTAAAATTTTTCTGTTTCTCCATTTGTTATGGAGAGCAAACAGATAGGGTCTCATGGGAATAATGCTTGTCCAAATCACACGGTAGATCTTATAAAAAAGATTGCGATTGGTAATTTTCTTCCCTTTGCGGACAAAGGCTGTAGCCAGTGCAATCATTTGATCCTGCTGTAAGCCCTTTTCCAATGCCCACTGATGATCTCCGCAACAGGTAAATGATCCGTCCTCTTCCACGGCAACGATTCTGTGGAGGACAAACATCCCATCCCGTCTGCGGTAAAGAGGCAAATCATATTTCTTTAAGGGTCGTGTAATAGGTGACAAAGTAACCTGATCCCTTCCGCCCAAAATAAAGGGGAACATACTGCTGCCCGTGACGGTCAGAGAAAAAGAACCACCGGATTCCAAGATCTCACTCATGAGGGGGTAGAGATCATTCATAGTTACTTTTTTCACCTGAGGCTCCTGAAGTTGTGCCTCCGGCTTATGATTATTCAACGACCTTTGCCTCCACAAGCTTGTTGAGGAAAGACTCGGAGCAACTACGAGCGGTAGCTTCATCCACTTCATACTCGGCAAGGAGTGCCTTGGTCATGGCATCCACATCAGAGCCCTCTTGCAACAGCTTCCAAAGGAAAGCAGCTGAGTCGTTCAGGGTGATCATGCCGTTAAAATTCAAACAATTGTCGCCACTGGGAACTACCACATGGGTACCGGCAATAGAGCGAAGTACAAATCCGTCTTTAATCTTCATCTTTTAGTAACCTCTTTTCAGTCATAGTTTCATAAGAAAGCAACCCAGCAGAAATATCCATGTTGCAAGACAGTTCATAAATCTTGGTATTGTGAATAATACGGTCCAGAACGCTGTAGAAGCGATCCTTTCCCTCCTCTGACCAGGAGCGCATGGACTGATCCATAATGGGAAACAGAGCTTCTGCAGGATCCAGCCGTCTGATACTGTTGTTTTGGGAACGTTTAAGCACAGCAATGCCCCCTACAGGAATACCTGTGTTGGCACTGTAGTCTTCTACACCGCTCCAGGGAGTGCCGTAAGCAATGACTTGTCCGTCAATGATACGAAGGGCAGGCTTATCATCATTCAAAATAAAAGCTCGGTCCCCCAAAAGTTCCAACCAAAGTCGGGTATGTGCAGATTTTCCAACACCTGAGGGAGCGGAAAACAAATAAGCCTTACCGTCAACGACAACACAAGAAGCGTGAAGTAACATTCCGTCAAAAAAAGACAGCCGTTTATAAAAGCAGTCTCCGGTCAGCATATACTCACAATCATCCAAGGATAACTCGGGGTGGAGTTTTTGCAGTGCTTCGGGCTTGGAATATACGATCATCTCTGCAGTGGTATCAGGGATCCGATAAGGTTCAGCCTGCTTAAGAGTGCGACCGTTCACCTCCATGCCAACGATAACATCAGCAATACGATATGTCTTCATACTATACTCCTACTGTACATACTGTATAGAGTATAACATGGATGTTGTTCTTTTGCAATGGTATTTTTACCTTTTTCCCGGTTTTTTTATATAAAATACAAATAGTGGAAATGGAATTTCCTTAAAATTTTTTCATAATTCTCAGCAATTTCCAAAATTATATAAAATTTCCATAAATTTTTTCGCATATCGAATAAATTCGAAATAAAAATTCTTTACATTTTTGAAAGATGTGATAAAATAGAATTACCAAAATTTTAAAAAAAGGAGAATGTAAATGAAACGAACCCTATCCATCCTGCTGGCGTTTTGCATGCTTCTGAGCTTGCTTCCCGCCGCAATCTTCCCGGCTACCGCCGCGAAGACTGAAGAGCCTCGTGTTTTGACCGAGGAAGACTATATCCGGACCGATTTGGTTTGGGATGAGATCCGCGCCCTCGAAGCAGAGCTGGCAGCTGAAAATGCTTCCCGTTCCGAGAGAATCGACGCAGTTGCAGATTTGGTTAAGAACTCTGCCAACTATGTGGAAGGCTCTCTGGAAATGTGCTCCGAGAACTTCACCTGGGATACCGATGAAGGTATCGTCTGTTTGTATCCCTTTGACCGTGAAAAGGACGAAGAGTGCGAAGAACACGACGGCCCCATTGCAGCAGAAAATCTGGTGAACTATTCTTTCAAATCCTATGCAAAGAAGGGCTATCCCAGTGGTGTGGATGTCTATGTTCTGGGTCCCTGGTATGCATATGACTCCTCTTTCAACAACACCTACGGTGTTGGCTATTACAGAGAGTTCGCTGACAAGGTTGCACAGGCAACCGGGGGTACTTATACCGTCTACAGAAACACCGATGTTACCATCGATGTTGTGGCTGATTGTATCGAGAAGGGCGCTATCGTCTTCATCGACTCCCACGGCACCTATGCTTACAGAAGCGGCCGTTACAGAAATTATCTCCGTCTCAGCACCGGCACCGGCATTACCGACGCCGACTACAGCAATGGCAATGCTTACTATGATTCCGGCTACTCCCATGGTCCTGCATGGATGGTCACCGGTACTGCAATTGCCAACCACATGGAAAAGGATGCTCCCAACAGCTTCCTCTGGCTAGGCATTTGCTCCGGCATGCGTTACGAATCCATGCATCAGCCCTTCCTGTCCCGTGGTGTTGAGTCCTGCATGGGCTACTCCCGTACCATTTCCTTCGAGTGGGACAGATATTGGCTCTCCGCTTTCACCGCAGCTCTGGTTGAAGGCAAGGATGTAGCAGGCGCCGCCGCCGCTATGAAATCCAAGTACGGCAAGTGGGACCGTAATACCGAGTCCTCCTACAACACCCTGCAGAAAGCACTGAATAACGAAAAAGCCTTCCCCATCTTCGTTTCCAAGGAAGATACTTACCCCGCATCCAACACCCAGGCTGAATATCCCTCCGCTGTCCAGATCGTACAGACTGTTAACTCCAAATGGCGTCTTTACTGCGGACATAATCAGGGTAGCACCTATAAGCCCGCTGTAGCCGCTACCTGCACCACCGCAGGCAATCAGGCACACTATGCATGTAATAACTGCGGTGGCGCATTTGCCGATGCAGCTATGACTACTTCCATCAATGCTACCATCCCCGCTCTGGGTCACTCCATTTCCAACGGTGTATGTACCCGTTGCGGAAGCATTTCCGGCATCACAGTCCTCCACTTCTGGAACGGCAGCCCTGAAGCCAAGGCAAGCTGGACCTATGAAGGTGCTTCCGGCACTTCCGGTGTGGATACCTCCAACAGCGGTGTAATTTACAGCACCTCCAACGGCAGCGACCACTACTTCCATCATACTCCCGGCTCTGCAGGTGTAGGTCATACTGTACAGAACGGAGATATTATCGAAGTTCGCTACCGCACCAGCAATGTCCCCTCTGCAAAGCTTAATACCACCGGCACTTTCGAACTGTGGTACACCACTCCCTCCACCGATTCCAATCTGGCAAACGGCAAGGTTCTCACCAAGTCTATTACCTTTGTGGAGAACACCTGGCAGATCGCCCAGTTCACCCCCACTGCAGGCGACAGCATCAACCGTTTGCTCTTTGATATCGTAGAAGACAGCGGTTTCTCCGGCACTAAGGTCGAAGTGGACTATGTCTACATTGGACCTGCAAGCGGAAAGCCCTCTGCACAGTCTTCTAATAGCCTGCTGTTCCACTTTGACAACAAGGTAAGCGATCAGCTCCGCTATACCGCTCCCGTATACGGCGACCGTAACTACGACTCCGGCTACTGGGCAGGCAACTCCGCCACCATCAGCAACCTCAGCTATAGCAATTCTTCTGTTAGCTTCAATCTGGTCAATGGCGCTTCCACCTCTTACGTTCAGACTACCGAAGGTAACAAGAGCCTCACTTCCCTGCCCCTAAGCTACAAGCCCGCCGCTAACGACATGGTTCAGGTCAAGCTGAAGCTTACCAACCTTCAGGCTGTTTCCGGTAAGACTCCCGTAATCCGTCTGTACTATATCAAGAACAACGGCACTTCAGGTGTTGCCGGTACCGATTACACCGAACTCCGCAGACTGACCGATGCTGACTTCAACGGTCAGGAACTGACCCTCACCGCTAAGCTCAACAGCAACTTCACCGATGCATCCGTCATTAACGCTGTCCGTGTTCAGCTGGAGAACGTCACCAATGTGACCGGCAAGACCGGCTCCGTCACTATCGACTACATCGCAATCGGTCAGGTTTCTTCCCTGCCCGTTCCCGCAGTTCCCTGCACTGTTACCTTCAAGGATGAGAGTGGCAAGGTTCTACAGACTGTAAGCACTACTGTTGGTGCTTCCGCTACCTTCACCGATGCAACTCCCAACAAGGCTTACACCGCTGATAACCACTATGTATTCGCCGGTTGGAAAACTGCCAGCGGCACTGTCGCAGATCTGAACTCCGTCTCCGGCGATCTGGAGGTATACGCTTCCTTCACCACCGAAGCACATACCTATGAAGAAAAGGTCATTGCTTCCGCAGATTGCACGGAAAGCGGTCTGATCCGTTATACCTGCTCTGTTTGCGGTCGTAGCTATGACTCCGATCCTATCCCCGCACTGGGTCATACCGAAGTTGTCATTCCCGGTTATGCCGCTACCTGCACCACTCCCGGCATGAGTGACGGTGTGGTATGTAGCACCTGTGGAGAGACTCTTGTTGCACAGGAAGTTCTCCCCGTAAAGGACCATACCGAAGTTGTTATCCCCGGCACTCCCGCAGGCTGTCTCAATTCCGGCCTCTCCGACGGAATCAAGTGTTCCGTATGTAACACAATTGTCAAGGCACAGACCACGATTCCCAGACTGGGTCACGATTATATCTACGCCGATATGGCTGACGGCACTCACATCGGCACCTGCAGCCGTTGCGCCAAGGCAACCAAGGCTCAGATCCATACTCCCGATGCTGACGGCGTTTGCTCCCTCTGCGGTAACGGCAGTGTTCAGGCTCCCGTAGTGGATGGAAACATCACCATTAACCATAGCCTGAATCTTGCCAGCGACATTTCCATTAACTATGCAGTTTCTGTTGCTTCCGTATCTGCATATGACAGCTATTATCTGGAATGCGTCCTGCCTAACTATGACGGCAATACTTACCTTGGCACCACTACCGTAAAGGTAGAGCCTGTTCTCAACGGCAAGTATTACTACTTCACTCTGAACGGCATCACCGCTCCCCAGATCAATGATACCATTGAAGCTACCTTGTTCATGAGCAAGGACGGCAAGGACTACTGCTCCAATGTAGACAGCTACAGCGTTGCAAAGTATGCATATGCACAGCTGAATAAGTCCGGCGCGAGCGAAGCTCTGAAGAAGCTGTGCGCAGACCTGCTCCGCTATGGTGCAAAGGCACAGATCTACAAGGGCTACCGTGAGAATGAGCTGGCGGATGCCGCTATGACCATGGAACAAATCGCCCTTCTCAGCGATATGGAAGCTGTCAAATTCTCCTCTGTCAACAAGGATACTGCCGATCTGAGCAATGCCTCTATTACTTGGGCTGGTAAGGCTCTGGATCTGAACAGCAAGATCATTGTCAGATATATCTTTGATGCCAGCAAGTTCACCGGTTCTGTTGACAATCTGAGCCTCCGCATCAACTACGTGGATATGGACGGTCTGGCTGCAGAAGTCATCCTGACCGATGCAAAGGTATACAACTCCGACAGAAATTGGTATGCATTCGATATGGACCGTCTTCTGGCCGCTGAACTGCGTACTGTCATGAGCGTAGCTGTTTACAACGGAAACACCCGTGTTTCCAGCACTCTGGAATACAGTGCAGACACTTACGGCAACGGCAAGTCCGGAAACCTCCTGACCCTGTGCAAGGCAATGGTTGCTTACTCCGACACCGCAAAGTCCTTCTTTGACGGCAACTGATATCGCAATCCCCTGCAAACTATAATATAATCGATCAGGGCTACAAGGGAAACCTTGTAGCCCTGATCTTATAAAAACGAAAAGAAAAGGTGCGATGAAAACATCGCACCTTTTAATGTTTGTGTAAGGATTACTCCTTGACAGGAGCCTCTTCCTCGGTAGCGGGAGCCAGCAGAGCGCGGATAGACAGGGAGATACGCTTGCGGTCGGTATCCAGCTCGATGATCTTGGCTTCAACTTCCTGACCTTCTGCCAGAACGTCGGAAACCTTGTCAACACGGCGGTCAGCAACCTGAGAAATGTGGATCAGGCCGTCAACACCGGGAAGGATCTGTGCAAATGCGCCAAACTCAACGATCTTGACGATCTTAACGGGAACGACATCGCCCAGATTGATACGGTTCCAGGGGTTCATCTCGGGGGTCTTGTAGCCCAGGGAGATCTTCTTCTTCTCTGCGTCGAACTTCAGGACGAAAACATTGATCTCGTCACCGACAGCAACGACTTCAGCGGGGTTCTTGATACGGCCCCAGGATAGCTCGGATACATGAACCATGCCGTCAACGCCACCGATGTCAACAAATGCACCGTAGGCAGTCAGGGACTTAACAGTACCGGTGTACTGCTTGCCGACTTCGATCTCGCTCCAGATCTTTTCGGAAGCTGCCTTGCGAGCTTCGCTGGAGACAGCACGGATAGAGCCAACAACTCTGCGACGAGCGCGGTTGAACTCGGTGATCTTCATCTTAACGGTCTGACCCTTCAGGCTGGACAGTTCGCCGCCCTTTGCAATACCGGTCTGAGATGCGGGGATAAATACGCGGACGCCCTTAACATTGGCAACCAGGCCGCCCTTGTTCTCTTCGGTGATGATGCCTTCAACAGGAGTCTTGTTCTCGCAAGCTGCCTCGACATCGTCCCATACCTTAATGCCTTCCAGCTTCTTACGGCTGAGCATTACGGTGCCTTCCTGATCGTTGACATGAACAACGAATACTTCGATTTCGTCATTGACCTTCAGGATTTCTTCAGGTTTTACAGTAGGATCTGCGCTGACTTCGTCATAAGGAATATAACCGGCGTGCTTCGTACCAAGGTCTACCTGAATCTCGGTGCTGCCGATAGCAGTTACGGTACCAAGAACCTTATCTCCTGTATTCAAAGTCTTGATGGAGTTTTCAAGCAAAGCCTCAAAGCTCTCCTCCGCAACAACATCAACATTCTTAATTTCGCTCATAGTGTCTTTGACCTCCTTTATAATCCACGCCGGCGTCGATGCGCCTGCTGTGATGCCTATGTTAGAAATTTGACCTAAGTCCTCCAAGGGAAGCTCTGCAGCATTATCCACAAGATATACTTTGGAGCATAGCTCCGTGCAGATGAGTGCCAATTTCTTGCTATTGGAGCTGGCTTGGTCACCAACGACGATCATCGCATCACTCTGAGAAGCCAAAGTTGCGGCTTCCGATTGGCGATTTTCCGTCGCTTTGCATATTGTATCAAATATTTTGTAATTTGTACACACCTTTTTTATAATTTTTTTGCAATTTTCCCATAATTTTTTTGTTCCCGTGGTCTGACTGACCATTGTAAGGGGTCGATCACGAAATTCAGCATGGGATTCCAGCCATTTTTTAAGACTTTCTGCATCGGAAAACACCTGAGGTTCTCTGCACCAGCCTGCAATGGCAATAATTTCCGGGTGTGTGGGACTGCCGATAATCACAGGAGTCCTTCCTTCATCCTCCGCTTCAGCCACGATAGTGTGAATCCGCTTTACGGAAGGACAGGTAGCATCGATCAACTCAATATTCCGCTGACGGAGGCTTTCGTATGTACTACGTGGAATTCCATGAGAGCGGATCACCACTGTACAATTTTCAGGAATTTCAGAAATATCTCCGGCAACCTTGACACCCTTGGATTCAAAGGCTTGTACAAGGTGACGATTGTGCGCAATGGGACCAAGGGTAACAACCGTCTTCCCTTGCTCAACGGCTTGCTCAACCAATTCAACCGCACGTTTGACTCCGTAACAGAAGCCGGCGGTATTTGCAACTTGAATATTCACGCTTTCTCCCCCATTTCATAGATCTGAGCCATCATAGCATCCGCCGCGGCTTGTAATTCCTCTGCGGAGGGCTTTACCTGCTCATACCGGGGATAATAAGCCTTGCCGATGATCACTTTGACCGGGCTGAAAAGATAACGACCTGAGGAAAGGTAAATAGGAACAATGGGAGCTTTCATACGGTAGGCGATGAGGTTGGCTCCACTGTGAGCCCGGGAGACCTTCCCCTTACGGATGCGTGTTCCCTCAGGGAAAATCAAAAGCTTGTTCCCATCCTTAAGAGTCTGGAGGGCAGTTTTAATAGCAGAGATATCTGCTCCCTGCCGATCTACAGGGAAAGCGCCGATTTTGTAAAAGAACCAAGCCAAGAGCTTTTTGCGAAAAAGCTCCTTCTTTGCCATAATTCTGGGATGTCTTGGAAGATCCGCAACTCCCACGATCCATGCGGGATCTAAAAGGCCGCTATGATTTGCGCACAGGACTGCCGGCCCTTCAGGAAGGTTCTCCTTACCTTCAACACGTGTGAATGGATGCAAGATCCGTAGAGCAACACGAATAACTACACAGAGGAAGCGATATGTCCTATGGGAACACATCTGAGTCATGAGTTCATAGCCTCCCGAACCAGACGTACAACTGCATCAATGCTCTGCTGACGGTCTAAGTCAGAGGTATCTACCACAATGGCATCCTCTGCCTGACGGAGAGGTGCGATCTCTCTCCGGGTATCACGGAGATCTCTTTGGATCATTTCTTCCAGAACCTGTTCGTAAGTATCAGGGGCATTCTTCTGCTGTAATTCCAGCCAGCGACGCTTGGCACGAACTTCCGCAGAAGCTGTGAGATAGATCTTAACATCTGCATTGGGTAAAACCACAGTGCCAATATCTCTGCCATCCATAATCACAGCGTGATTACGGGCGATCTTCCGCTGGGATTCCAGAAGGAAGGTACGTACGGCAGGAATTGCAGCAACAACCGAAGCCATCCGGGAAACCTCAGGACTACGAATAGAAGCGCTAACGTCTTCTCCGTTCAGGATCATGTGCTGTAGACCTTCACTATCCCAAGAGGGTTCAACACCGAGAGTTGCAAGAAGCTGTTCCATCGCCGGAGGATCGGAACACTCCACCTTGGCACACAGGGCACCGTATGCAATCGTGCGATAAAAAGCACCTGTGTCTAAGTAAACCAGACCCAAAGTATCGGCCGCACTGCGAGCAATGGTACTCTTCCCTGCTCCGGCAGGCCCATCAATGGCCACGCTGAATGCTTGTTTCGTCATAAATCTACTCCATTATAAAACTTTGATTATTATACACGCATTTCGGAATTTTGTCAACAGTATATTCAGAAATTCCTTGGAAGAATACAGAAGTTTAGGAAGATAATTCCCCTGCTTCCTCCAGATATTCCTTACAGCCCATGGCGGCGGCATAGGCTGTAGACCATGCGATCTGAAGATTGAAACCGCCTGTATATGCATCACAGTCAATAATCTCTCCTGCAAAATACAGACCCGGTATAAGCTTAGAGCTCATAGTGCGGGGATCGATCTCCTTAACGCTGACACCGCCACGGGTAATGATGGCTTCCGCAACGGGCCTTGTACCCAAAATAGGCAGAGCGAAAGACTTGGTCTGTTGGAGCAAAGCTCTTCTCTGTTCCTTGGTTAAGGAATGGGCTTTTTGCTCCGGAGGAATACCGGCACGACGGAGAAGAACAGGGATCATGGAATGGGGATAGAGATCCGATAAAGCGTTCTCCATACTGCGATTAGCATACTTCTCCAGATCACGGAGGAATCTGGCATCCAACTTCTGTTCATCCAATGCCGGTTTGATATCTAAGACCACTTGATATCCCTCTTGCTCCTTCAAATGTGCGGAGGCAGACAAAGCCATGGGACCGGAAAGACCGAAGTGAGTAAACAGCAGTTCGCCGAAATCCTTAAATATGACTTTCCCCTTCCGATCCAAAAGACGCAATTCAGTATTCCGCAGAGACAGTCCCTGCATCTGTCCGCAGTCTTCACTGCTAACGAGAGGCACCAGAGAACCGCTTGGAGATGTAATGCTGTGACCTAACTTACGGGCAAACTCATAGCCGTCACCGGTAGAGCCTGTGAGAGGATAGGACGCACCGCCACAGCAAAGAAGAACGCAGGGAGCGTAGTAACTCTCAGAAGCAGTCTTGAGCCCAATTATCCTTCCCTCTTGGGTAAGAAGATCGGTTACCTTTTGGTATACGACAGGAATGCGGTGCTTTCGAATCAACTGGGAAAATACATTTATAATATCTCCTGAACGATCGGAAACAGGAAATACCCGGTTACCACGTTCTACCTTCAAGGGGCAACCGTTCTCCTCAAAAAATTCCATAACTCTCTGAGGAGGATAGCCGTACAGGGAGCTGTAGAGGAATCTGGGATTCTTAGGGACGTTTTTAAAGAAATCTTCCTCAGTGCAGTCATTTGTCACATTGCAACGGCCTTTTCCTGTAATTGCCAGCTTCTTACCGATGCGATCGTTTTTTTCTACAATCATAACATGCAGTCCCTGCTGTGCGGCATGAACGGCAGCAAACAAGCCTGCAGCGCCTGCACCCACGATGATCATATCATATTGTTTCTGTATCATAGGCATGGTATAATTCCTGCATTTCCTTAAATTTCTCTTTGGCAATCGTAACTTCCTCTGCCATTTGATCCTCTAAAAGGAGAAAGATAGATCGAATAAGGGTGATCACTCTGCTATCCGCAGACAGCAGATCCTTATCGGGATCGGATACGCAATAACACACGCCGCTATCCTTTTCCCGAAGGTTATAATAACCGGAAGAGAAACATACAAGTTTCGCTCCGACTCCGGTGGCATAATCACAGAGGAAGTTTGAGAGCTTGTCTTCTTCCGAAAGGAAGCAAACCAGAGTATCACCCGAACCTAATGGGAGTATATGACGAAGAACCATCAAATCCCTTCCCCTATCCGCAACACACAGCGGAAGAAACAGATCTTCCGCACAGCGTAAAAAATAACGGGATGCGTAGAAATACTCTTCGGAGGAATATAAATAGATATTCCTGCAATGACGTAAGAAGGATGCACCCAATTGAAGATCGGAATAGGATGAGTCCATCATGTCCTGCGGAGCGGACATCTCCGAGACGGGAACTCTCCCTTCCTTTGTATCATTCAAATGTTCCATGAGAACGCTTTGCAGAGCCTTTTGTAATTCGGGATAGCCCCGATACCCTAAATCTCCTGCAAAACGAACAACAGAAGATTCCGATACCTTGACCAATTTACCTAATTGGGCGGCAGTCATAAAGGCTGCTTGGTCCGGATGTTCCAAAATGTAATTTCCGATAGCCCGTTTCCCTTTGGAAAAGCCTTGCTGTTTATGTGCGATCAGTTCAAGAACATCTCTAAACATTGTGTCCCTCCTGTCGGAGAGCGGAGAGTTCTTCCTGTGTAAGATGTCGCCAAGAGCCACAGGGCAGTTCTCCAAGTTTTAAAGGTCCTTCACAGATCCTCCGCAAGCGGAGAACCTGCAAGCCTGCTTCCTGACACATACGACGAATTTGTCGGTTTCTGCCCTCAAAAATGGTAATGCGGAATACCGCACCACCGGGTTCATCTCTCAGTTTTTTCACGAGAGGCGCTTTGATTTGATATCCGTCCAGAACAATAGGGCGGGACAGATCTGCTTCTGCATGGGAGCAATCCCCTTTTACCCGAACCAGATAAACCTTAGAGATTTCCCCCCGTGGGTGCATCATCTGATTGGCAAACTCTCCGTCATTGGTGAAGAGCAGGAGACCCTCGGAGTCGTAATCCAGACGACCCACGGGATAAACCCTAACACCACAATCCACCAGCTGTGCCACTGTGGGTCTCCCCTTCTCATCGGACAGAGTGGTAATATAGCCACGGGGCTTGTGGAGCATAAGATATAGGAGCTTCTCCGTTTGAGGAAGAGGCTTGCCGTCCACAAGGATCAGATCCTTATGGGGATCGCCTTGATCACCCAGATTGGCGATCTTTCCGTTGAGCAATATTCTCCCCTCACGGATCCATTGCTCCGCTACTCTACGGGAGCACAGTCCCCGTGAAGCTATGAGTTTCTGTATGCGTTCCATCGTCTGTGTCCTCCCTGTGTAATTTCACTGCTGAGATCATTCGATCTCCAAGATAAAAATAGCCGATCCCTTCTCCTTGACTGTCGAAAGGAACCTTGGGATATCCAAGTCTGAAAACAGGAATTTCATCCTCTCGCAAGGAGAACTCCAAGGTTTCATCGGCATATACTGACCCTATGGTACCGTCAAAAATCGGGATCTTGCAAAGCACTTGTCCCTCTGCGACATATTGACGGCTTTGATAGAGAGAAAAACCAAATTCATATAAGGCTAAATGATCCTGCCAGTCATTGCCGTCACAAATGGTTACGGCGATCAATTTGCGACCCTTGCGACAGGCGCTACTTACAAGGATACGCCCCGCGGCTTTGGTATAACCTGTTTTAACCCCCATGATACCTTCCCCCATCCACAGTAATTTGTTGTGATTACGGAAGGATCTGGAGCCTACGGTTCCGGTCTTTTGTCCCACAATTTCCCGAAATGCGGAATTTTTCATGGCATATCGAGTCAAGATAGCCAGATCATAGGCGGTGGAATACTGTCCGTCACTGTCCAGTCCATTGGGGTTGTCAAAATGACTGTTGCGCATCCCTAAGGATAAGGCTTTGCTGTTCATTTCATGAGCAAAGGCTTCTACCGAACCACTGACCGCAATAGCAAGAGCCACTGCCGCATCATTGCCGGAATGAAGCAATAGGCCGTATAAGAGCTCACGGATGGACAGGGTTTCACCCTGCTTCAAGTACATAGAAGAGCCTTCCACCCCTACAGCTTCCTTGGGAACTGTAAACAGGGTGTCCTGATCACAATGTTCCAATGCAAGTAGTCCTGTCATGATCTTGGTAGTGCTGGCAATCAGTGACCTGTCATGTATTCCCTTACCACAGAGAATACTCCCGGTATCCCCATCCATTAAAATATAGCTTTTTGCAGAATAAGCCCCCTGTGCATTGACGAGGGTCGTAAAAAAGGCGGCGGCAAATAGAACCGCCGCCGCCTTGAATAGCTGTCGTTTCATTCCTCATCACCCAAGCTAGCTTGTGTAAAAAGGAACGGGACTATGCAGAAAGAATAGATCTGCCGACTTATTCCTACGCGGAGTTACTTGTTTTGATTGATCATGTCGGAAATCTTGTCCACAAGACCGGGAAGCTGTTCGATCAATCTGTCGGTACTGGTCTTTGCAGGTTCATCCACAGGAACAACGCGGATACGCTCACCCTGAATGATAATAAAGGCCACAGGGGTCACACTGACACCGCAACCGATGCCACCGCCAAAACCGGGATCGGTGCCTGCAGCCTTGCCGGCAATATCCGCACCGCCGGAAGCCAGTCCTAAGGTGATCTTAGATACCGGAATGATTGTAGTATCTCCCACTGCAATAGACTGGCCTACAACCATATTGGCATCGGCCATGTCACGGATCCTTGCTAAGGAAGAATTGAGAACTTCAGATACATTTTTACTCATTGGTGACACCTTCCTTTGTTTCTGCAATTTCTTCAGTGGGAAGCTCACGCTTACCGAACTGCATTTTTTCGATTTCAGGCAGATCCTCAATGGACTCCAAGCCGAAGGTGCGGAGGAAATCCGGGGTGGTACGGTATAAAATAGGTCTGCCGGGAACATTCAATCTGCCACATTCTTCAATCAAATGCTTGTTGAGAAGTGCAGATACGGAATAAGAGCTGTCCACTCCACGGAGCTGTTCCACATAAGCCTTAGTGGCAGGCTGATAGTAAGCAATGATCGTAAGAGTTTCGATCTGAGAAGCAGAAAGCTTGGGTGGCTTGCGTGTTTCCAGCGCTTTGGTTACATAAGAAGAAAGCTCGCCGGAGGAACACATCTGATATGCATGATCCAGACGGACGATACGGATGCCACGACGCTCAAAGGCGTAAGTATCCATAAGCTCTCTGGCAGCCTTCTCAATATCGGAAGGGTCGCATTCCGCAGTTTTGGCAAGTCTTTCTGTCTCTACAGGTTCTCCTGCGGCAAAAAGCACTGCTTCAATGATACGCTTAATTTGATCCATCTATAGCCTCACTTTCCCCTTCCGGGATTTTTTGGAAGCGAATATCCACATCATCATCCGGTCCTTCAATGGTCACAGAGCTGGTTCTGCAAAGCTCCAGCACCGCAAGAAAGGTGGCAACGATCTCGCTACGGGATTTACTGCCCCGAAACAGGGCTTTGAATTTTTCCACACCCTTCATGAGAAGGCGTTTTAAGAGCTGTGCGGCCTTCTTTGTGACAGGATAGGGCTCAGCACCAACAATACCCTGAAAGTTCGATACAGGGGGCGGTAGACGACGTTCACTGCGTTCTGCGATATTATAGAAGGCCTTGACAAGATCCTGTGGCTCATGCTTGTAACGATAGGTGTGATCCACCTGATAGGGCTCAGGTTGTTTGATGAACAAGTTGCATCCAATCTCATTACGAGGTTCGAGAAATGTAATGGCATTGCGGATCTGTTCAAAGGCAGCGGCACGCTGTTTTTCCTCCAGAGAGCGAATGAGGAGTTCCATTTCACTCAGAGCCTCTTCCCGTTCTGCCGCTGACAATAGCATCTTGGTCTTAATGAGCATGAGGTGGGATGCCATAGCAATAAATTCGCTGGCGATCTCCATATCCATACGCTTCATCTCGTCAAGGTAGCCGAGATATTGCTCCAAAATGGAGCTGATGCTCACATCCTCGATGGCGATCTTATTTTTACTTAGGAGCTGCAGAATGACCCCTAAAGGGCCGTCAAAATCCACAGGCAATTCCCCGTTGCTACGGAGAATGCCTGTCAGATGATAGGTGGGTTCGTTCATGTGGGCTTCCTCAAATTCTTACTCTTTATGTTAGTATAACATTTTTTTCACTTAAGTGCAAGGAAAAAAGTGAAAAGTTCATATTATGGCTCGCAAGCCCGTAACAGATGGGAGAGAAGCTCATTTCTTCCGGTTCCCTTCTCTGCAGAGAACGGTACGAGGGGTGTATGCTCCTCCAGTGCCAGGCACTGACGGATGCGGAGCATATTAGGCTCAATTTCTCTGGGCTTCAGCTTATCCAGCTTGTTAGCTACCACAACATAGGGTCTGCCTGTATTGCGGAACAGCTCTGCCATGACCACATCCAGCTTGGTGGGCTCATGACGGGCATCCACAATGAGAACACCCAAGGTGATCAATTCGGAACGGGCAAAATACGACTCCATAAGCTTACCCCAGCGTTCCTTTTCAGCGGCAGAAACCTGTGCATATCCGTAACCGGGAAGATCTACAAAGTAAGCCTTCTTATCCACAGCAAAATAGTTAATGTGAATGGTCTTGCCGGGCTTTTGCCCCACCCTGGCAAAATTCTTCCGTTGCAGGATGCAATTGAGTACGGAAGATTTGCCAACATTGGATTTACCGGAAAATGCGATTTGGGGCAAACCGTCTTGCATGAAATCACCGGGCTTGGCGGCGGATTTGATAAATTCCACTTTTTGTAAATTCATTGTCTGATCCCCGCTTTATTTGTAGTAGGATCCGTGACTACAGGGATCCGATTTTTCTTATTCCGTGCAGGGCTATAGTTACTGCCGCGCAAATTCAGAGCGGCGGAAAGTACGCTGTCCACATGCTCCACCAGAAGGAAATTCAAGGCACGGCGAACAGTTTGATCGATCTCCAAGAGATCCTTTTCATTTTCCTTGGGGATAATGACTGTCTTGATCCCTGCGCGGAGGGCGGCCATGGTTTTCTCCTTCAGGCCACCGATAGGAAGTACACGGCCACGAATGGAGATCTCCCCTGTCATGGCAATATCTCTGCGTACGGTTGCTCCGGTCAAAGCAGAGATCATGGCAGTGCAGACAGCAATACCGGCAGAGGGTCCGTCCTTGGGAGTTGCACCTTCCGGAAAATGAACATGAATGTCCTTAGTTTTATAGAAATCGGCTTCAATAGAAAGATCATTGGCACGGCTACGGATATAGCTCATTGCCGCTTGCGCAGATTCTTTCATCACATCTCCCAGATTGCCTGTGAGATTCAGCTTTCCGCTACCTTCCACAACATTGCATTCCACCTGAAGAGTCTCTCCGCCTACAGATGTCCATGCCAAGCCGGTTACCAAGCCTACGGGATCTTCACCGGGAATAGTTGCAGGCATGATCTTTCTCGGCCCGAGGAACTGCTCCAGATTACTACCGTTTACACTGAGTTTTGCAAGCTCCGGCTCAGAGACAAATCTCATGGCAGCCTTGCGACAGAGTGTGGCAATTTGCCGTTCCAGATTACGGACACCGGATTCTCTGGTATAGCACTGGATCATTTCACGGATGGCATCATCACTGACACGGACTTGAGATTTCTTTAAACCATGCTTGCTCAGCTGTTTTTCAAGAAGATGAGCCTTGACGATGGAAAGCTTTTCTTCATCGGTATAAGAATTCAGCTCAATGACTTCCATGCGGTCAAGGAGCGGTCTGGGGATGGTATCCAGAGTATTTGCGGTGGTAATAAACATACAACCGCTGAGATCATAGGGAAATTCCAGATAGTTGTCACGGAAAGTTCCGTTCTGCTCGCTATCCAGAACTTCCAGAAGTGCCGCAGAGGGATCTCCGCGGTAGTCCTTGCCGATCTTGTCGATCTCGTCCAGAAGGAGCAAGGGATTGGAACTGCCACACTGAGAAATGGCAGAAATGATCCGTCCGGGCATAGCACCGATATAGGTCTTACGATGACCGCGGATCTCTGATTCATCGTGAATGCCACCCAGAGAAAGACGGGCAAGCTTCCGATTCAAGGCACGGGCCACACTCATGGCAATGGAGGTCTTACCCACACCGGGAGGGCCGACCAAACAGATGATCTGTCCGGGCATATTGGGAGCAAGCTGTTTGACAGCAAGGATCTCCAAGATACGCTCTTTGACCTTTTCCAAGCCAAAGTGATCGTGATCCAGGATCTTTCTTGCTTTTTCAACATCTACACGCTCTTTGGTGGTTGTATTCCAAGGCAGCGCCAGAGCTATGTCCAAATAAGTGCGAATCACAGAAGCTTCCGCAGAGCCGTAGCCCTGCTTGGAAAGACGCTGTACCTCTTTCATCAGTCTGGCATGGATATCTTCGGGAAGAGTAAGCTTTTGGATCTTTTCCCGATACTCTTCCAGTTCTGCCTCGTCATCGTTTTCCCCAAGCTCGGAACGAATGGCCTTCATTTGTTCACGGAGATAATAATCACGCTGACCTTTGTCCATATTCTGCTGTGTCAGGTCGTGGATATGATTTTCCAGACGGAGAACATTCAGCTCCCGGGCAAAGAGCTTGTTGCAGGTCTCCAGGCGACGGATGGGGTGAAGTTGCTGGAGGACACGCATTTTCTCCTTGTAGCCAAAGGTTGCGGCATGGGCAATAATGTCCGCAATGGCACCCGGCTCTTCCACAGACAGGATCTTAAGCATGGTTTCCTGTGCGGGGCGCTGGGTAATCTCCAAAAATTCATCAAACAGCTCCGCAGCAACACGGCGCAGAGCCTCTACCCTATCCTCATTGACGGAATAAGCATCGTCATCCAGCCACTGAATTCTGGCCTGAAGATAAGGGTCGGTCTGTTGCACCTCGGTCACAGCGGCACGGCGCTCTCCGTGTACAAGGATCCTGACGGAATCACCTGTAGCCTTGAGAAGCTGGCGCACATGAACAATGGTGCCAACAGGATATAATTGATCGAAGGAGGGATCATCATCCTTGACTTCCTTCTGTGTGATCAGGAGGACACGTTGATCCTTAGCCATAGCCTGATCCAGGGCACGGATAGATTTTTCCCGTCCTACATCAAAATGCATAACGGTTCCGGGGAACGCTGTCATGCCACGGAGGGCAATCACAGGCATTCTCTCAGATCGAATGACTTCATTCATGGGGTTTCTCCTTCATAACAGAAAAAAGAGGGGGCATTACAGCTCCCCTCTCGTCTTTAGGTTTTGCCGGATCCCATACAGAAGGATCGCAATAGGCAAAGACTCATTCCGCAGGAACTGTCCTACGGCTGATGACGGGCTCTGCCCCATTGATCACGCAATCTTCTGTAATCAGCACACGAGAAATACTCGGATCGGAGGGAATTTCATACATGATCTTAGTCATGACTCTTTCCAGCACCGCACGGAGTCCTCTGGCACCGATCTTACGCGCAATGGCAAGATTGGCAACAGCTTCCAGTGCCTTGGGATCGAATTCCAGGGTAACATTGTCCAACTCAAAGAGGGTGGTATATTGACGGCAAAGTGCATTCTTAGGTTCTGTAAGAATGCGGATCAGTTCTTCCTGCCCCAGACTGCTGAGACTGGTGATTACAGGAAGACGACCTACAAGTTCGGGTATAATGCCAAACTTCAGCAGATCATGAGGCTCGACCTGTGCAAACAGTGCCCCAACATCCGCATCCTTCTTGGACTTCAGCTCAGAGCCGAAGCCAACACTGGAGCGATCCACTCTGCGCTGGATGATTTTATCCAGACCGTCAAATGCACCACCGCAAATAAACAGGATATTGGAGGTATCAACCTGAATAAATTCCTGTTGGGGGTGCTTGCGCCCACCCTGAGGGGGAACATTGGCGACTGTTCCTTCCAGGATCTTCAAAAGAGCCTGCTGAACACCTTCGCCGGAGACATCACGGGTAATGGACTTATTCTCGCTCTTACGGGCGATCTTATCCATTTCGTCAATGTAGATAATACCCCGTTGCGCAAGCTCTACATCGAAATCCGCAGCCTGCAGCAAGCGGAGGAGAATATTCTCTACGTCCTCTCCAACATAGCCTGCCTCAGTGAGAGTGGTGGCATCTGCAATGGCGAAAGGAACCTTGAGGATCTTGGCCAAAGTCTGGGCAAAGAGGGTCTTGCCACAGCCTGTGGGTCCGATCAGGAGAATATTACTCTTTTGTAATTCCACATCTACTTCCTCTCCGAAGTAAATGCGCTTATAGTGATTATATACGGCTACAGCCAGAGCAATCTTAGCATCATCCTGACCTACGATATAGCCGTCCATGAATTCCTTGATCTCCTTGGGTGTGGGCAGACATTCCGGAGTGGCGTCTGCCACATCATCATAGGAGCAAGGCTCTTCATTCAACAGGTCATAACAGATATCCACACACTCGTTGCAGATATATGCCCCGGGACCGGAAAGGATCCTGGCAACTTGATCGGCGGTCTTGCCGCAGAAGGAGCAACGAATAACTTTTTCAGCCAAAACGAATCTCCTTTTTATCTCTGATAAATGACCTTGTCGATGAGGCCGTATTCCTTTGCTTCTTCCGCATTGAGGAAATAATCGCGCTCACAGTCACGGGTAACAGTCTCAACGTCCTTGCCGGTGTTTTCGGAAAGGATCTTGTTCAGTCTCTGCTTCATATCAAGAATGCGACGTGCATGGATCTCAATATCCGTAGCCTGCCCAGAGGTTCCACCCAGAGGCTGATGGATCATGATCTCTGCATTGGGCAGAGCCATGCGCTTGCCCTTAGTGCCGGAAGAAAGTAGGAAAGCGCCCATAGATGCTGCCATGCCGATGCAAATGGTAGAAACATCGCACTTGATGTACTGCATGGTATCATAAATTGCCATACCGGCAGTAACAGAGCCGCCGGGGCTGTTGATATAGAACTGAATATCCTTATCGGGATCCTGTGCCTCTAAATACAGTAGCTGGGCAACGATCAAGCTTGCTGTTACATCATTGACTTCCTCATACAGGAAAATAATGCGGTCGTTCAGCAATCTGGAGAAAATATCGTAGGATCGCTCCCCACGACTGGTCTGTTCAACAACATAAGGTACTAAACTCATGATCATAGCTCCTTTCTACTTTTGATTGTAACCAAAATTCAGGAAAATTATTCCTCGGTTTTCTGAACAGCAACTGCGGTATCAGCAACCAGCTTTGCAGCTCTGCGAACCTGCATATCGCCCTTGAGGTCAGCGACCTTTACGTATTCCTTGACCTTTTCCACGTCCATGCCGTATCTCTCAGCCATTGCGCTGTACTCGGCTTCCATTTCCTCATCGGAAACTTCGATGCCTTCAGCAGTGACGATAGCATCAAGCATAACGTTGATCTTAACAGCATTGACAGCACCGGGACGGAGGCTGTTCTTGATGGCTTCCATGTTGCCACCCAGCATCTGAGCATACTGCTCCAGAGAAGCGCCCTGTGCGCGAAGCTCGTAGTCCATACGCTCCATCTCACGTTCCAGTTCTTCCTCGATCATGCTATCGGGGATCTCTGCGGTCATGTTGGCAACTGCCTTCTCGATTGCGGCATTCTCAAATGCGCGCTGAACGCCTTCCTGCTTCTTGGTCAGGAGGTTCTTTTCGATATCTGCACGGAGCTCTTCAACGGTATCGAACTCGGAAACGTCCTTAACAAACTCGTCATCGATAGCGGGAACCTTGGTTTCCTTAACTTCGTGGAGCTTGATCTTAAAGATCACGGGAGCCCCTGCCAGATCCTGAGCATGGTACTCTTCGGGGAAGGTCACATTGATTTCCTTCTCCTCCCCTGCGTTCATGCCAACGACTTGATCTTCAAAGCCGGGGATGAAGCTGCCGGAGCCGAGCTTCAGCTCATACTTCTCAGCCTTGCCACCCTCAAAGGGAACGCCATCCTTGAAGCCTTCGTAATCGATAACAGCGGTATCGCCGAGCTCTGCGGCACGCTCCACAGTGGAAACGGAAGCGGCATTGTTAGCCATGCGCTGCAGCTCAGCTTCAACCTCGGAAGCCTCAACAGTAGCTTCGACCTTCTCGATCTCCAGACCCTTGTACTCACCCAGAGTGATCTCGGGGTACAGGTCGGTAACGATGGTCAGAATGACGCTGTCGTTCTCAGCCATTTCCATGCCGGTGACCATGGGGCGTCCAACAGCCTTGATATCCTGAGACAGGACGCATTCCTTGTAGATCTCAGGGAACAGTTCATCCAGAGCATCTTCAAAAAAAACATGCTTACCGTAAACGGTCTCGATCATTGCACGGGTAGCCTTGCCCTTACGGAAGCCGGGGATGGCAATATTCTTGCGAGCCTTGAGGTAAACCTTCTGAATGGAAGGCTCAAGATCGGCCTTGGTAATCTCAGCAGTGATAGTGGCCTTGGAAGCGGCCTTCTCCAAATTTTTAACTTGCATAACAGTATCCTCCTATGGGTTTCTTTATATTTATAAGTTAGCCGATTTATTTTAACAGATAATCCTGAAAAATACAAGATGTAATTTCAATTTTTCCAATCATTTTACCCGAATTGGTGTAAAACTAATAAAATCCGCGGAACACAGATGGAAGTCCGTGCCGTCAAAAGAGCCTTCGATGGCCAATTTATGACTGTCCGCATGAAGATGTCCGTAATAACAGGCCTCCACGCCGTATTGCTTCAGCAGGGCGAGGATTTCCGGGCATTCATACCCCCGGTATCTGGGTGGGTAATGGAGAAAACAGATCTTTCGCTTATCCCCTGCCGCCTTGAGAGAGGTTTCCAGTCGAATCAGTTCACGTTTAAAGATCTTATCATTGTGACTGCCTTCGGCGGCATCTTCCTCAAAGAACCAACCGCGAGTACCGCAAATAGCAATGTCCTCATATTCATATGCATTGTTATTCAGAACCAGCATATCGGAAAAGCCTTCCGCCTCGCAGAATTTGTAAAACTTGGTAGCAGTGGTCCACCAATAGTCATGATTCCCCTTCAAGATGATCTTTCTGCCGGGGATCTCATTGATAAAGGCAAAATCCTCTTTAGCCCCGGGCAGATCCAAGGACCATGTCAAATCTCCCAGTAATACGGTAGTGTCTTCCGGTTGGATACAACTGAGCCCTTGTCGAAGCTTGTCCACATATCCGATCCAAGCCCCACCGAAAACATCCATTGGCTTATCAGTGGCGAGAGAAAGATGCAGATCTCCGATGGCATACAGTGCCATTAGCGTCCCCTCCCAACCAAGGCTTGGAGATTGCTGTAGAATAAAGCATCCAGAAGCTCCTCCCCGTAGCCATGCCGGGACAGATAGCTGTGGAGATCGCAATAGCTTGTCACATCACGGAAACCTGCGGGAAGGACATCGCAGCCGTCCAGATCTCCGCCCAGACAAATATGTCGAGGTCCGCAAAGCTCCAGAATGTGATCCAAATGTCTGCGCAGAGTATCAAAGGTCACATCCTTCCCAAGGAAGGCGGTGTATAAATTCAGTCCAACCACTCCCCCGGTCTCTGCAATGGCACGGAGCTGATCGTCCGTAAGGTTTCTGCCGGTTTGCCAAAGAGCGCGACAATTGCTGTGACTTGCTACAATAGGACCGCGGGTGACCTTCATAATATCCCAAAAGCCGGTATCGGACAAGTGGCTCACGTCGATCAGAACCCCATGCTCCTGAGCACTGTGAACATATGCACGACCTTTGTCGGTCAAGCCTTTCTCGCTCTTATGCCAGCCTGCAAGCTCGTTGTCTGCATTCCATGTGAGAGTGGACATAACAAAGCCTTCCTGAGAAAGGGCGGCAATACGTTCGGGATCGCAATCAATACACTCTGCACCCTCAATGGACAGATGAGGGTGGATGGTTTTCTGATCTTTCAATTCCCGAAGGAAATATTCATAGCATTCTTGGAATTCTTCTTTTGTAATCTCCCACTTACTGCCTACCAAAGAACAGAAGGCAAATACCTGTTCATAGTGAGAAAAGACCTTAGCTTTTTCCTCATCAATATGGCAGGTGCTTTTTGCCAGATGCTCCTTACGGATCCACAATTCATAGGGAGTATCTGCATGTGCATCAAAAACTCGAATCATTGAAAGGCATCCTCCAGATGGATAATTTCGGGACGTTTGGTCTCCATGCCCCGGGGAGCATAGATCTCCACAACATCAAAGCGTGAGGGCTTGGAGAATTCGTTTTGTGACAGATACAGGGATGCTGTGATCTTCAGTCGTTCTTGTTTCCGTTGATCCACAAATTCCCGTGCCTGAGCAAAACGATCTGATTTCCGAAGTTTGACTTCCACAAAAATCAGACATTTCTTATTTTCTGCAATAATATCGATCTCGCCCATGCGACAACGATAATTCATTGCAAGGATCTTATAGCGTTTTTTCTGTAAGTAGTTAGCCGCCAGACTTTCTCCCCAGCTACCCAAAAGATCATTCGCCATAGAACTTTTTCAGGAAGGTTCTGCGATGAAAGGGACAATGACCATGCTCTCTCAGAGCCTCGTAATGCTTCTGAGTGCCGTAGCCCTTATGGACAGCGAAGCCGTATTGAGGGTACTGTGTATCCTGTTCCATCATGTAACGATCTCTGGTAACCTTGGCAAGGATGGAGGCGGCGGCAATATTTGCACTGCGACTGTCACCCTTTACAATGGTCTTCAGGGGCAAGTCCCCCAGATCCGGCTCACGGTTTCCGTCTATGATAACATAATCGGGCTTCAGCTCCAGAGCTTCCACAGCACGCTTCATTGCCAGGAAAGTAGCCTGCAGAATGTTGATCTCATCGATCTCCTGCTCGGTTGCCATTGCAATGCCATATGCCAAGGCTTTTTCCTTGATCACATCGTAAAGGGCATCACGCTTCTTTTCCGTAAGTTTTTTGGAGTCGTTCAGCCCCTCAATTTCCAGATCCGCGGGAAGGATCACTGCGGCGGCACAGACAGGGCCTGCCAGAGGACCTCTGCCGGCTTCATCCACACCACAGATCAGGCGGTAGCCTTCCTCCATTGCCATATGTTCAAAATTCCATAATTCACTCATAGCTTTTCTCCTTAATCATCAGGGGTAAAGGTAAAGCGTTGACGCAGACCGTGACTGTACAGGTTGAAGAATATAACACCCTTGTCTGCTTCCGACCGTTCCAAAATATCGTCTTCATATTTACGATATTGTTCCATAATGAAGGCGGGGTCTTCCGTTTCCACTTCACTCACATAGACATCACGCATCTGATTGTTACTGCAGGAGTTAAAAATCTCCCGAATCATTTCATATCTCATTGGGAGCCTCCAGGGTGAATCTGCCGATCTTGCAGTTGCGGTATTCTTCCAGAAGAATCCGTGCCATACGCTCCGTATCCAGTTCGTTACGGGCAAGGAGGAAACCGCGCTTTCTTGCACCTTCCTCCAAAAGTTCCCACCCGGGAGTACCTTCCGGCAAATCGATCTTGTACCGCTCCGACAGTGCTTCAGGATAGCGTTTGTGAAGCATGGCGATCAGGTGACAGGCAAGGGTTTCGATATCTACCACATCGTCCTTCACCGCACCGGTATATGCCAGTCTTCTACCCACTTCTTCATCATCGAATTTCGGCCAGAGGATACCGGGAGTATCCAGAAGGAGTAATCCCCGATCTACAGTGACCCACTGCTTGCCACGGGTCACACCG
>JAZMZW010000119.1:0-15712 GCA_045586205.1 Faecousia sp.
GAAGAAGGCTCTCTCTGCGGTACTGTAACCTCCGTTACCTTCAAGGGCGTGCATTATGACACCATTGTAGACTTCAAGGGCTTCAAGTGGCTGATCCAGACCACAGACTTCTGCCCCGAAGGCTCTTATATCGGCATCCGCCTGAATCCCGAGGACATCCATATTATGCATAAGAGCGAATACTCCGGCATGTTCGGTGACTACAGCTCCTATTCCGCAGAGTATGACGAGATCGCAGATGCGGAGGTCAGTGAAGATGAAGAGTAGATTTCTGTCCGGCCCCTATGTGCTGTGGATGGTGCTCTTCACGCTGATCCCCTTGGGTGTGGTATTCTATTATGCCTTCACTGACAGCGTCACCGGGGCCTTCACCCTGTCCAATCTCAGCAGCATGATCAACTACTGGCCGATTTTTCTCCGCTCTGTTTGGCTGAGTATTTTTGCAACGGTCATCTGCCTAATCATCGGCTATCCCGTGGCTTATTTCATTGCGCACTGTAAGCCCAATACCCAAAGGCTCCTGCAAATGCTGGTCATGCTCCCCATGTGCATGAGCTTCCTCCTGCGTACCCTTGCGTGGGTAGCTCTGCTGGAGGATACGGGCATCATCAACAACTTCGTCATGAGTCTGGGCCTTGAGCCCCTTCCCCTGATCCGTAACAACAGCGCAGTCATTCTGGGCATGGTATATAACTATCTACCCTACATGATCCTGCCCCTGTATACGGTGATCATGAAGATCGACAACCGTCTGGTTGAGGCCGCTCAGGATTTGGGCTGTAACTCCCGTCAGATCTTCACCAAGGTCACCCTGCCCCTGTCCGTACCCGGGATCGTCTCCGGCATTACCATGGTCTTTGTCCCCGCCGTGTCCACCTTCTACATTTCCCAGAAGCTGGGCTCTCCGGATACCATTCTCATCGGTGACGTCATCGAGATGCAGTTCAAGAGTGCTTACAACCCCAATCTGGGCGCAGCTCTGTCTCTGGTACTCATGGTGCTGATCTTCGTTTGCGTGGGTATTATGAACCGCTTCACCGACGATGATGAGGAAGGAATGGTGACCGTATGAGAAGCTTTACCCGTATTATCACCATTCTGGTTTTCATTTTCCTGTATATCCCCATGATCATCTTGGGTCTGGCCTCCTTCAGTACCGGCAAGGACATTGCCGTGTTCAGCGGTTTTACCTTCCATCAGTATCAGGAGCTGTTCCGGGATGATGCACTGGTGGCACTACTGAGCAATTCCCTGATCATTGCAGTGATCTCCACCCTCTTTGCCACAGTTCTGGGCACTGTGGCCTCTGTAGGCATTTACAAGACACGTGGCAGACTCCGCTCCGCCATTATGACCCTGACCAATATCCCCATGACCAATCCGGAGATCGTTACCGGTGTGTCTCTGGCACTGCTCTTTGCCTTTGTGGGAATTCTCTTGCGGATCAATGCGGTGCTGGGCTTCTGGACCTTGCTCATTGCCCATATTACCTTCAGCTTACCCTATATCATCCTCAATGTAATGCCCAAACTGGCACAGATGGATCCCGACCTGACTGAGGCTGCTTTGGATTTGGGTTGTACCCCTATGCAAGCTTTCTTCAAGGTCATCCTTCACGAGATCATGCCCGGTATTATTTCCGGCGCACTCATGGCCTTCACCATGTCCTTGGACGACTTCGTGATCTCCTACTTTGTTACCGGCTCCGGCTTCGTGACTCTGCCTGTTGAGATCTACAGCTACACCAAGAAGCCCATCCATCCCAAGGTTTACGCATTGTTCACCCTGATGTTCCTTGTGATGCTGGTACTCATGGTCACCATGAACCTCCTGCAGGCACGGGATAATACCCGTCGCCGTAAGCTCATGTTAAGGAGGAAGGTCTGATGATGAAGCGTATTTTCTCCCTGCTCCTGTGTGCAGTTCTGCTCCTGCCCCTACTTCCTGTGCGAAGCAATGCTGCAGAGTCCGTTACCGTCAACCTCTATAACTGGGGACAGTATATGTCCGACGGCAGTGACGGCTGTATCGATGTCATTGCCGAATTTGAAGCAAAATATCCTCATATCAAGATCAACCAGATGACCTTTGACAGCAATGAGAGCATGTATACCAAGCTCACTGCCGGCGGTTCTTCCTTTGACATCATTATCCCCTCGGATTACATGGTGGAAAAGCTGATCCAAGAGGATATGCTCCTGCCCATCAATCACGAAAATGTCCCCAACTTCCAATATGTGGATCAGGCCTTCCGTGATCCCGCATATGACCCCGGCAATGTGTACTCCATGCCCTATACTTGGGGCAGTGTTGGCATTATCTACAACAGTGCCTATGTGGCAGAAGAAGATGTAGCCGCCCAAAGTTGGGATCTGCTGTGGAACGAAAAATATGCCAACAAGATCCTCATGTTTGACAATCCCCGTGATGCCTTTGCCATTGCACAGTTCCGTCTGGGCTACAGCATCAACTCTCAAGATCCCGAAGAAATGGAAGCCTGTGCCGACCTCCTGCGTGAACAGAAGCCCCTTGTCCAGAGCTATGTTATGGATCAGGTCTTTGATAAAATGCAGCGTGCGGAAGCATGGATCGCCCCCTATTATGCAGGTGACTATCTCCTCATGGCAGGTGAAAACGAGGATCTGATGTTCTACCGTCCCGTAGAAGGCTATAACCTCTTTGTAGACTCCATTTGCATCCCTAAAGGTGCAGAGCATAAGGAGGAGGCAGAGTTGTTCATCAATTTCCTCCTTGAGCCGGAGATCTGTGGCGGTAATCTGGAATACATTGGCTATTCTTCTCCCGAGACCGCATCCAAGGACTTTATGGATCCCGAGGTTGCCAACAGCCCCGTGGCTTATCCCGACGATGCAGAACTGGCAAAGGGTACATCCTTCAGCGCTCTTTCTCAGGAAAGCACCCAGTACATGAACGCCCTGTGGCTCACAGTCAAGACTGCGGATACCGCAACCACGGTATACCTGATCATGACCATCATTGCCATTGTACTGATTATTGTCCTCTGGCTGGGCTTCAAGGTACGCAAGCGTAAGCAGAAGGCTCGCCGCTGTCAGAAGTGGAAGACCCAAGCTTAAGCTTTTATAAAACATTCTCTGCAAAAGGGGCGATGGAAGCCATCGCCCCTTTTATTCCATTCACAGGAAAGGATGAACTCCTATGATGAAAAAACTCTTAGCACTGTTCCTTGTCCTCAGCCTGATGTTCTCCCTCAGTGCATGCTTCCTGTCCGATCCCGAATTTGAAGAAGATCTTGCCTTGATTGAAGACATTCTGGATGCCGTAGTAGAACAGGAACAGGAGATCCTCGACTCCGAGGTTTCCTCGGATGCCCTGACAGACTCCACAGAGCCTACCACCCAAGCTACCGAAAGTGACACGCAAGAGCCTGTGACCGACGGCACGGAAGTTGCTTCCGGGGAAAGCTCCTCCGAAGACGAAATTTCTTCTGAAGAAGAAACTATCCCCTCCGAGGAACTGCCTGCCGAAACTACCATCCCCGAAGAAACCGAAGCTCCCATTGCAGAGGACGGAAGCTACACCACCAAGGAAGATGTGGCTCTGTACATCCACACCTATGGACGCCTGCCCGAAAACTTCATCACCAAAAATGAAGCACGGAGCCTCGGCTGGGAAGGTGGCTCTCTGGAACCCTACGCTCCCGGCAAATGCATCGGCGGTGACCGCTTCGGGAACTACGAAGGACTTCTTCCCACAGATCGGAAGTACACAGAATGTGACATCGATACTCTGGGCGCAAAGTCCAGAGGCGCCAAGCGACTGGTCTTCTCCAACGACGGTCTGATCTACTATACCGACGATCATTACGAAAGCTTCACACTGCTCTACGGGGAGGAATAAGCCATGGATCATATCAAGCTGGAAAATCTTGACCGCAGTGGACTCCACGACTTCTTTGAGTCCTACTTCCCCGCTCCCTACGGCAGAAATCTGGATGCCCTCCACGACATCCTGTCCTGCCTGTCCACTCCCCTTACCATAGAGCTGGACGAGGCCTCCCTTCTTGCTAACATGGGTGAGCGTTATTACGACAATCTCCTGCGTATGCTTCGTGATACTCAGGAGGAAAACCCCAATCTCACGGTCATTGCATAAAATTTTTGCAAGAAAAAAGGATCTCCCTTCCACAAGTCCCTTGTACGGACTTGCAGATGGGGAGATCCCTTTATTTATACGCTAACAAATTGTTGTAATTATCCTTCCCCTTGCCTTACAGGGGAATTAGAAGCAGGGTATCGGCGGGAATCAGGTCGGATTCCAAGGCATTTGCGCCTACGATGGCTTCCACAGACGCATTGTAGCTTTTTGCGATCTCCCAGAGAGACTCCTCTCCCTCCGTCCGTCGGATGATCAAGGACGGGGCAGGCTCAAAGCTTTGGGGAAGCTCCTTGATTTGCGCCTCTGCAAGATCTGTCATGGTCTGGTTTGCAAAGCTGTCTGCCCGGAGCTGAATGGGTATCCTCAGCTCTGCCCCCTTAGGCCCAGCATTGCAGTAGACCTGACCGCAGGACAGATCCTCTGCCCGTAAGAATGCACCGGCATGGAGTAGTAACTCCGTCTCACCGCAGGTCTGTACAGTTCTGCCCCGAAGCTGTCCCTCCGTGTCGTAGTAGACCATGCTACAGCTGACCGGTAGCTTCAGATAGAGTACATCCCCCTGATGGAGCAGTTCCGGCTCCATGGGCTGTGCCCATACATCCACAAGGTCGGAGATCCCCTCCTCTGTCCGCCAGCGAGCCTCTGCAGTTAGCTCCCGACTGTCCAGAAGACTGCGACATTGCCACTGTTCCCAGGTAGGGAGCAAGGTAGCATTGGTACAGAAGCCGTCTTCGATCAGTTCCAGCTCCCGTACCTCATAGACAAGGCTCTGGGCCACAAGTCCCAAGCGCAGGAACAGCCGTCTGCTCTGGACTCTGCTATCGGGCTCAAGCTCAAAATCTGTCAGCTGTAAGCAGGTCTGTATCTGTGCCCCCTCCACATCCCGTGAGAAGTCCACATATTGAGACAGCGGAATGCGCCACTCATAGCTACACAGACGCTCCTCAGGATCGGCATACAGAATATGCAGGAGCAATTCCATCTTGAAGACTCCTTTACTGCCCACTGCTTTCTGTTCCAGCACCCGTGGACAGCACACAGCCTTCAGCAAACGGGCAACGGGAGCAGTCAATTCCGGAAGCTCCGGTTCATCACTGAGGGTGAAGCTTTTGCTTCCCAGCTCTACCGGCATTTTTACGGGATATACCGCCTTCCGCAATTGCAAGGTCGGATCGGGCTCTTCCATACTGTGGAGTATCCTTTCCCGTTCCTCAAACAGCTGTACATCACAGAGGATGCCCACTCGCAGAAGGAGCTTCCGGGAGTTGAGGATCTTTCCTTCCACAGAGGACAGTTGGCAATGGAAGCGTACCGTCCCCTTGTCACCTTCCCGTGGGATCTGCCTTTTGAGAGAAAAGGGAACGCTTGCCTCCACCCTGTGTACCTGTCCGTCACGGGTCAGGAGCAAAACCGCCCCCTGTACCGTTCCACCGATCTGTAGTTCCTCCCCTTCCCAACGGGAATCTTTCACTGTAAGGGTACCGAAGGAATCCACAATGGCTTCCGCATCTTCGCATTTATCCGGGACGATAAGCTCCGCCGTTTCCTCCACAGGGATCTGTTGGGAAAAAGTCCCCTCCAAATACCGTAGTTCACACTCCTGCATGATCAGTTCCATAAACATCACCTCTCCTGAAATCTACAGCATATATATGTGCCAAGGTGGGAATTTATACCTCCCACAGCTGTTTTCAACAGTCAGTTTCCTTCATCTCTGTCTGCACCACAGCAAGCCTCCCAGCAAAGCACCGACTCCCAAAAGACACAGTGCAAAATCCGAACGGAAAAACAGTGATACCATAAGCCCTGCCCCAAAAGCCATGAGACAGCTTCCCAACAATTCGTTTTTATGACACATATGATCTCCCCCTGCCCAAGCCTATGCTAACCGGAAGAAGAATATGCTTTTTCTCCGTAAGACAAAAATCTGTCGCAGGGAAAACTCCCTGCGACAGATAAATTTCAGAAGCTATAAAAAGGAAGGATCTCAGAATTCCGTAAACTCCGCTTCCTTGCCGAAGGCATAGAAGCCGGCGGTGGCATTCTTCAGATACAGCACCTGAGTATTACCATCATTCTCGTCATACATTCCCCGTAAATTGGGATAGGCATCCAGCATGGCTTTCTTGGCCTCCAAACGGTCATCCTCTACCAGTTCACAGCTGACTCGGAGCCATGCACCCCGATGGAAAGCACAGATCTCCGCCTTGGGATTGACCGCAAGCTGACGGCTGGTGGGCTTGATCTTACCGGTCTGGATGTAGAGCTTACCTTCAAAAAGATTGACCGTGCCGAAGGGACGAACACGGGGCTGATCCCCCTCTACCGTAGCCAGATAATATACCTCTGCTTCCTTGAGAAAATCATGTACTCGTTTCATAGTTTATCTCCTTTCTTTAAATCAGAACACCGTCACAGTGATCTACTTCATGTTGAATGATCTGTGCTGTCCAGCCTGTATAAGTCTTTATACGGCTTTGCAGTTCCACGGTTTGATATTTGACCTTCACGGATCTGTAACGCTTGCAGGGACGCGGTCCGCCCAGCAGGGACAAACAGCCCTCTTGGGTTTGATAAGGCTCATCCTTTCTGAGGATCTCCGGGTTGAGCATGACCGTATAAACAGGGCTTTTTCCGCTCTCGTCAAGGAAGGCAATGATCCGCTTCCGCACCCCGATCATATTGGCGGCCATACCCACACAGCTGTCCTTATGGGCGGTCAGGGTATCCAGAAGATCTTGTGCAGTTTGCAGATCCTCAGCAGTGGCAGGGCTCGATTTTCCCCCAAGAAAAATGGGGTCGTGTACCAGTTCTTTTACCATAAAACAACAACTCTTTTCCTGTGTTTTTTCTATTTTACCATATTCTGCCCCAAATAGCAACTGTCCCTTCAGGGAGAATATCCCCACATTTCCACAAGCTTCTTGACTTTTCAACAAGTTTGTACTATACTGTTTATACAACAGTGGAGGATCCACATACAGAAAGGAGTTCCGGCATGAAAGAGAGATTTGAAACCTTTACAGTTCTGATCAACAAAATCAGCAGAAATATCAAGCGGATCAAAAATCAGGAAATGGCTGAATACGGTCTTCGCAGTCCCCATGTTTCCTGCTTATACTACCTCTATTGCGAGGACAGCCTGACTGCAACGGATCTTGTTGAACGCTGTGAGGAAGATAAGGCCACCATCTCCCGTTCTTTGGACTTTTTGGAAGAAAAGGGCTTCATCACCTACGAAACGAAGCAATCCAAGCGTTACAAAGCCCCTATCAGCCTCAGTTCCAAGGGTGTTACTGTAGGTCGCACCATTACAGAAAAGATTAACTACGTGCTCAGTGAATTCTGTATAGGCCTGAAAGAAGAAGAACTCCGTGAATTTTACCGCTGTTTGAATATTGTCAGCGACAGCTTGGAAAACTGCGTCAACAGTGCAAACAACCGAGCCAGCGCCCCATCAAGAGGAGAAACTGAATGAGAATTATGAAAATCGTAGCAGATACCTCCTGCGATCTGCTGAGTCTGTCCCACGCAAACTACGCCTATGCCCCTATGAAGGTCACCACCGCTGAGCAGGATTTTGTAGACGATTCCACGCTGAATGTAGAGGAAATGGTCGAATACCTGTATCACTATAAAGGTGCATCCCGTTCCTCCTGTCCCAACACCAACGACTGGCTGGATGCCTTCGGTGACGGGGATGACATTTTCTGTGTCACCATTACAAGCGGACTGTCCGGCAGTTACAATTCCGCCTGCTCCGCTAAGGCTGTCTATGAGTCCGAGAACAAAGGAAAGCGTGTATTTGTGGTAGATACCCTTTCCGCAGGATCCGAGTGTACCATGATCGTGGAAAAACTGGAGGAGTACATTCTCCAAGGCCTTCCCTACGAGGAGATCTGCAGTAAGATCACCGACTATACCAAGCACACCTCCCTGACCTTCATGCTCAAGTCCCTGAAGAACTTCGCCAACAACGGTAGAATTTCTCCTCTGGTTGCCAAGCTGGTGGGCATGGCTGGGATCTGCATCGTAGGCAGAGCCAGCGCAGAAGGTACATTGGAGCCTCTGCACAAGTGCCGTGGAGAAAAGCGCTCCATAGAAGCCATTGCTGAGGAAATGGCTTCCCGTGGCTTTGAGACAGGCAAGGTTTCCATCGGTCACTGCATGAACCCCGAAGGCGCACAAGCCCTGAAGGACTTCCTTTTGGAAAAGCACCCTGATGCCAAGATCAGTATCCACGAGCTCCGGGGTCTGTGTAGCTTCTACGCAGAAAAGGGTGGCATCTTAGTGGGCTACGAGATGGAATAAATCAGATTTTCCTTAACGGTGAAATGCACCGCCCTGTCCATTCCATAAAGACAAATTACGGGCATCTGCAGGTTGTTTTGCAGATGCCCTTTTTTAATCCCCCGGGGAGTATTTCAGGAATTTCCAATGATGAAAAATTTTTCATTGCTCTTTCATAAAAAGTGGTGTATAATGGAAATATGGAACTATTCCACAAATATTAATGCGTTTAAGGAGACATTTTTATGGGAAAGAGACTTAAATTCATCGCAGTGTTACTGATTTTCACCATGCTGATCCCCCTCCTACCTCTGCAGACCCGTGCAGCAGGCTATAACTACGGGGATGCAAACTACTCCACCATCGGTCGCCTGCCCAATGACTATGTGGCTACTCAGGGCATGTGCGCCGACGAAAACTATGTCTACACCCTAAAAACCCCCAACGGTGGCTATAACTCCGCCATCATCTACCGTACCTCTCTGACCGGCGGTGGCACCGTAGCCTTGCGGGATGCAGACAGCTCCTCCTATGTTCTCAGTGGTCTGGGACACGGCAACGACATGTGTGCCGTTACCCATAACGGGAAGACCTACCTCTACGTCACCACCATGTATCATGTGGGTCATGCGGAATTTTCTGCCCACACCATCTGGAAGCTGGAGGTCAGCGGTGATACCGTACGGAAGGTAGCGTATTACGATGTAAATGACGGTGCAAATCCCATTAACTTCGTAAACCTGACCCTCCACTCCTTTGAAAACGGCAATGTTCGCCTTCTTGCCTCCATCAGCTCCATGGTCTTCTATATGGACATCGGCATTAACCAAGGCAGTGGCAATGTCCGTTGCAACTATATCTGCCCTCTGAATTACAACAGCATTACCGTCCCCACCAACGCCCCCGGCTACAGCGGTACAGGCTACTACGAGGTGCAGGGCATGACCTACAACAACGGCATTCTTTACTTCGTCATGACCGCAAAGGCTAACAACACCTACAGAAACAAGAACTACATCATCGGCTACAATCTCAGCAACCTTGCAGACGGGAGTCAAAGAAACAATGTGCAAGCAGAAACCATCTACCTAACCTCCTCCTACTACTGGTACTTCCTGGAGATCGAAAGTGTAGACTGCGTCAACGGCAGAATGTACTTCTCCGCCAATGCAGGATCTTCCTCGGGATATTACAACAACGAGGACTTTGTAGCCTGCTTCTCCGGTCTGTATGACACAGATCCCAACGGTATGCTCCTGGAATTCAACTCCGGAAGCCGTGAAACCTCATGGGGTTGGAGACACTTCATCTCTTCCTCCGCATCCATCATTACTCCCAATCCCTCTGCGGGCAACGGCTACCTCAGCGGTACTCTGGGGGCTCTCACCGTAGACGGTCAGACCAGCAGTGACTCCTATGTCCGTATGACTGCCTATGATGTGCTGTATAAGATCAAATCCGGGGACATTATGGAGATCGGCTTTGATTATGAACATATTTCCGGCACTGCTCCCAATTCCGCCGCAGTCTTCTTCACCACCAATACCGTGGGCTATTTCACCGGTGATCGTATGTTTGCAGGAAACAGCCACACCTATCAAAACGGGCGTAATGTTCTGCAATTCAACCTCAGCAACAGTTCAAAGGCTGCGGTTGGAGAATATATCAGCCAGTTCCGTATTGACCTCTTTGACGGTGGCTCCAATGACTTCAAGGCAAAATATGCCATCGACTATATCTATATCGGTAAGCCTCAAAATTCCCCCCAGAACAAGAAGGACTATCTGGGCAACGGAGAATTCGTATTCATGGACTTCGTACCCTCCTCTCCCCTCAGTGCCAACAACAACTGGAGCGGTAATGCCATTACCGCACTGGTCAACCAGAGCAACGGCACCCTCAACGGCAATATCACAGGCGGAGACCCCTTCCTGTGTACCGAAGGTCTGCCCGCGACCAAGATCAAGAGCGGTGATATTATCGAGGTCCGTATAAAGACCACCATCACCTCCGGCAATGCGGGACATCTGGAGATCTTCTACGGCACAGATAAAGCACCGGGCTACAGCGGAGATCGCTATTTCGCCGTACCTGTGTACGCTACGGGAGAATATCAGGTCGCTACCGTTACCCTCCCGGCAGGAGTCGTGGGACATAATTTGACCAACATCCGTATTGACCCTGTCAGTTCCGGTGGAAATGAACCTCTGCAGGGTAGCTACACCATCGACTACATCTATGCAGGCAAGCCCAACAATTCTCCCCAAAATCGGCAGGATCATACCGGTGGCGGTCGCTTCCTCTTGGTTGACTTCGACATTCAAGCACCTCTCTGTGATACAAACAACTGGGTTACCCACAACTGCACCGTAGTCGGAGATACCGCCAACGGTGTCCTGAAGGGAACTTACAAGGGCGGCGATCCCTATGCCGCCTCTGTGGGCGACATCCGCTACCAGATGCAGAAGGGGGATGTGGTAGAAATTCGCCTGAAGAGCAATCCCACCTCCGGTGTCATTAACAACGGGATGGAATTCTTCTTCACCACTCTGAACTATCCCAATTATGACGGTCAAAAGTATTTGATGAGCGACTTCAGCCACAACAACAGCTACCAGACCATCCGCATGACCCTTCCGGAAAAATATGCCGGTGAGATCTTCAGCGGTATCCGCTTCGATCCCCTGCCCAGCGGACAAAGCGATGCCCTCGCAGGCACTTTCGAGATCGATTATATTTACTTAGGGCCGAAGGATCTTGCTCCCGCCTCTATTTATACCGTACAATTCTATGATGCAAACGGAAAGCTTCTGCAGGAGCAGACCGTTTCTCAGGGAGAATCCGTCTCCTACAGCGGTGCAAATCCCACCAAGGCCTCCGATGAACAGAACCACTACACATTCGCAGGTTGGGTAGATGCCAACGGCAAGGCCGCAAGCCTCAGCAATATCCGGTCCGATCTGAAGGTTTACGCCTCCTTCCGTAGCGAAGGACATCACTATACCGGATCCGTGACCAAAGAGCCCACCTGCTCGGCAGAGGGTATTGAAACCTATACCTGCGCCTGTGGAAAGAGCTTCACCGATAACCTGCCCAAAACAAGCCATGTGACCGAATTAAAAAATCAAGTAAGCCCCACCTGCTCCACAGAGGGATACAGCGGTGATCTGGTCTGTAAGCACTGTGGCACCGTGACCCAAAAAGGTGAAGCCCTGCCCACCACCGACCACAGCCCCGTAGTAGATCCTGCAGTCCCTGCAACTTGTACCGCTACCGGCCTCAGTGAAGGCAGTCACTGCGGTAACTGCGGAAAGATACTGAAGGCACAAAGCGTCCTGCCCGTGACAGATCACAGCCCCGTAAGCATTCCCGAAGTTCCCTCTACCTGTAAGACCCCCGGTCTTTCCGAAGGCTCTTACTGCGGAACATGCGGTGAAGTTCTGAAGGAACAGAAGCCCCTGCCCCTTGCAGACCACAGCCCCGTTGTAGTCCCCGGCACTCCCGCAACCTGTCTGAATTCCGGTATTTCCGACGGACAGAAGTGCAGTGTCTGTGACATCGTTCTTCTTGCCCAGACCGCTACTCCCCGTCTGAACCATAGCTATACCTACGAGGATCTGGGAGACAGCCACAAAGGCACTTGCTCCCGTTGCGGAAAAACCAAAACCGAAATCCACAGCTATATCGAAGGTCTTTGCTCCTGCGGTAAGCAGGAAGCCCCCGCACCTATTGTGGATACAAAGATCAAGATCCAGCACACACTGAACCTCGCAGGAGATATTTCCATCAACTATGCCGTTTCCATAAGCGCCCTCAGTGCTTATGACAGCTTTGAACTCCATTGTTCCATTCCACAGTATGAGGGCAACAGCTATATCACAGATCAGGAACTGATCCTCCAAGGGGAAAAGCGTGGTAACTACTATTACTTCGTACTGGATGGTCTGACCGCAGTGCAGATGAACGATGCTATTACCGTCCGTCTCCATATGCAGGCCAAGGAACAGGAATATCTGTCCAATGAGGATGTATACAGCATTGCCACTTACGCTTACTCCCAGATGCGCAAGTCCGAAAGCCCCGACAGCCTGAAGCAGTTGTGTGCAAACCTCCTGCAGTACGGCTCTCAGGCTCAGCTGTACAAGGGTTACCGCACAGATGCTCTTGCTTACACAGATATGGATCTCATGGAGCTTCTGCTTATGACAGAGCTTTCCACCGTCAGCTTCGGCAATACCAACAAGGTGCTTTCCGATCTGTCCAATCCCAAGGTCAGCTGGGCAGGCAAGGCACTGGATCTGACCTCCAAGGTAGGTGTCAAGTATATTGTGGATCTGAGCAGCTATACAGGCTCTGTATCCGATCTGTCCCTGCATCTGAGCTACAAGGATGATACAGGCCTTACCCGGACCGCCGTGGTCACGGATATTGAAGTCTATGATGCCAAGGAAAATCGCTATGTATTCACCTTCCGTGATCTTCTGGCATCGGAACTCCGTACCGTGGTCAATGCGCAGGTTTATCAGGGCAAGACTCCCGTTTCTCAAACTCTGAGCTACTCCCCCGATACCTATGGCAACAACAAAACCGGCGCTCTGCTGACCCTTTGTCAGTCCCTGATTGCCTACTCCGACAGTGCAAAGGCATACTTTGCAGGCTAATTGATAATTGAAAACTTAACTGCAAAATTCCCCTATCCCCCGAGCGTGACACCCTCCGCTCGGGGGTTTTCCAATCCCTAACAGATGCACAATCGAAGGAACTGATATGATCCACGGAGTTACTAACCATACGAACCCGATAACGTATCCCCCGGGAATAAATCATTTGAAAATCCCGGACGAGTGTCCACTTTCTGCTCCGCCTTATTTTTTCAAAATTGAAAAAATTTTCATTGTTTTTTCAGGAAAATAGAGGTAAAATAGTATTAGAGCACTTCCACCAAATCAATGATAGATAAGGAGATCGTATTATGGAAAAAGGACGCAAATTCACAGCCATACTTTTGCTATTTGCCCTCATTCTTCCCTTCCTTCCTCTGCAAACCCGTGCGGCAGGCTACTACTTCGGGGATAGCAACTACAGCACGGTGGGACATCTGCCCAATGACTATGTGGCAACCCAGGGTATGTGTGCAGACGAAAACTATGTCTATACCGTGAAGACACCCAGCGGCGGACACAACTCCGCCATCATCTACCGCACCTCTATGCAAACCGGCTCTACCATTGCCCTGAGAAATGCAGATGACTCCTCCTATGTTCTCAGCGGTTTGGGACACGGCAACGATATGTGCTGTGTGGAATACAACGGCAAGACCTATATCTACCTGACCACCATGTACCATGTCGGACATGAAGAATTTTCCGCCCATACCATCTGGAAGCTGGAGGTCAGCGGTGACACTGTCCGCAAGGTTGCCTACTACGACATCACCAACGGCGGTGCCATCAATTTTGTGGCTTTGGCACTGCACTCCTTTGAAAACGGCGTTGTCAGACTTCTCGGCTCTGTCAGCACCATGGTGTTCTACTTCGACATCGGTATCAATCAGGGTAGCGGAACCGTCCCCTGCACCTATGTCGGACCTCTGAACTATCAGGACATTACGGAGCCCACCGGTGCCCCCGGCTACAGTGGCTACAATTACGGTGAGCAGGGCATGACCTATAACAACGGCATTCTGTACTTCGTCATGTCCTCCAACGACAACATTGCCCCCACCAACAAGGACATGATCATCGGCTTCGATCTGAGCAATCTGGCAGACGGAAGCCTACGTCAAAACATTCAGGCTCACACCACCTATGTGGTGTCCTCCTATTACTGGTTCTTCTTTGAGATAGAAAGCGTAGACTGCGTCAACGGCAGAATGTATTTCGCCGCCAATGCCGGCTCCTCCTCAAACTACTATAACAACGAGGACTTTGTCGGTTGCTTCTCCGCTCTTTACGACACAGATCCCAATGGCATGCTTCTGGAATTCGATTCCGGCTCTCGTGAAACCAGCTGGAACTGGAGACATTACATCGCTACCTCCGGTAGCACCATCAGTCCCAACCCCTCTGCGGGTAACGGCTATCTCAGCGGTACTCTGGGCGCCCTCACTGTGGACGGACAGACCAGCACAGACTCCTATGTCCGCATGACTGCCTATGATGTGCTGTACAAGATCAAATCCGGGGACATTATGGAGATCGGCTTTGATTACGAGCATATTTCCGGTACAGCCCCCAACTCTGCCGCAGTCTTTTTTACCACCAATACCGTGGGCTATTTCACCGCCGATCGCATGTTTGCAAGCGGTACCCACACCTTCACAAAGGGTCGTAACATTCTTCAGTTCAACCTCAGTTCTTCTTCGGGAGGAGCTGTAGGAGAATTTATCAGCCAGTTCCGCATTGACCTCTTTGATGGAGGCTCCAATGACTTTAAGGCAAAATACGCCATCGACTACATCTACATCGGCCCTCCTCAAAGCTCTCCTCAGAACAAGGTAACCTATCTGGGTAACGGAGATTTCGTCTTCATGGACTTCGTAGCCGCCTCCCCCCTAAGTGCCAACAATAACTGGAGCGGGAACAACGTCACCGCATCGGTCAACAGGAGCAACGGCACCCTCGACGGCAATATCATCGGTGGCGACCCCTGCCTGTGCACCGAAGGTATGCCCGGCATGAAGATCAAAAGCAAGGATATCATCGAGCTCCGTATCAAGACCTCCATCACCTCCGGCAATGCAGGACATTTAGAGCTTTTCTATGCCACGGATAAAGCACCGGGCTACAGCGGAGACCGCATGTTCGCCGTCCCCGTTTACGCCACGGGAGAGTATCAGGTTGCATATGTGACCCTCCCCGACAATCTCGTGGGGCAGGTTCTGACCAATATCCGTATCGACCCCGTTTCCTCCGGCGCAAGCGAGCCCCTGAAGGGCACCTACACCATCGACTACATCTACGCAGGCAGACCCAACAATTCCCCCAAGAACAAACAGGAGCACACCGGTGGCGGTCGCTTCCTTCTGTTAGAGTTCGACAAGGAATCCCCCCTCTGTGAGACCACCGACTGGGTCACCAACGGCTGTACCGTCACAGGAAGCCCCTCTACAAGCGTCCTGAAGGGCACCTACAAGGCAGGAGACCCCTACGCCGCCTCCGTGGGTCACATCCGCTACCAGATGCAGAAGGGGGATGTGGTAGAAATTCGCCTGAAGAGCAATCCCACCTCCGGTGTCATTAACAACGGGATGGAATTCTTCTTCACCACTCTGAACTATCCCAAT
>JAZMZW010000120.1:0-2968 GCA_045586205.1 Faecousia sp.
CGTGCAGCGGGAAGCCCTGCACCCGAGAAAGCCGATAATCCCTTCACTGATGTTCCTAAGGGACAATACTATTATGATGCTGTCCTGTGGGCGGTAGAGGAAGGTATTACCACCGGCCTCACCAAAACCACCTTTGGACCCGAAAATACCTGCACCCGTGGACAGATCGTTACCTTTATTTATCGCTATATGACCTCCGACGAGCCTCTGACCATCGTATTCCAGCCTGAGGATTACTATATGACCTCTTCTCAGGAGGATGCGGAGTTCTCTGTTACCATTAAGGGCGGCTCTGCTCCCTATACCTACCAGTGGATCACCCTCTATGACGGCGAGGAGGTAAAGGCTGAACCTGTTACTACCACGGGGAGCATCCATATGTTTGCGAAAAATATCAGCGACTATGACTTTGACGAATACCGGGAGATCGGAGTCTACTGCATTATCACCGATTCTATGGGAAATCATGTGCAAACAGACGTGGCGGAAGTACATCCCTTTGTTCTGAAGCCCTTCGCCATTGTATCCCAGCCCAAGGACTATTACATGGGAAGCTCTCAGGAGGATGCAGAATTTACGATCGTGGTGGAAGGCGGAATCGCTCCTTACACCTACCGGTGGTGCATCCTGTATGATGATCAGCCTGTTTGGATGGAGTCTATAGAAAGCGATGAGACTACCAATACCTTGGTATGGAATTTCAGCGACTATGATTTTGATGAGTATAGGGAGATCAAAGTGGGCTGTGTCGTAAGCGATGATAGGGATAACAGTGCACAAAGTGCCTTTGCGGTGGTACATCCCTATGCTCCCAAGGATCTTAGTATTCAATCTCAACCCAACGATTACCGTATGGAAAGCTCCCAGGAGGATGCGGAATTTACAGTTGTTGTGGAGGGGGGAAGCGCACCCTATACCTTCCAATGGGTCATTTGCTATGACAATGAGGAAGTGTATGCACAGCCGGTGAAAACTGAGGATCCTGCCAATACTTTGGTTCATGAGTTCTCTGACTATGACTTTGAGGATTACAACGGCGTTGGTGTTTACTGTATCATTACCGACAGCAAGGGTGCCACTGTAGAAAGTGAATTTGCGGTTGTGATACCCAAAGCATAAGTACTGCTGTTCTGTTTCGTACAGCTTTCTTGATAATTCCTGATTTTTGATAGAAAGACATCCTATTCCAGCTGTTGAATAAGTCGCTTCTGCGACTTATTCAACAGCAATGCTGTACAATCCTGCAAAACAGACCTGCTTCGCAGGTCATGGGAAGGAGTACAAGGCCCGCTCTTTCCTGGCCGGCGCAACGCCGGAAAACAGCTACCAGCCCACCACACCCTACACCATTACGGTCAGTGAAAATCCCTACTCCTTCCATGAGGAGAACTGGGCGACCCTCTATGTGACCAGCGGCGGGGCCGACAGCCCCAAGCCCATTAAGCTGCGGAAAAAGCCGTCCACCGGGCAGTGGTTCCTCAACGACATCCAGTGCCTTTCCGACATCCGGGTGCCGGTGGCGGAGGATCCGTGGGCGTAAACCCTACATCGGTATGAAAGGATGATGTCAATGAGAAAATGGAAAAGAGCGGCAGCGCTTTTGCTGACTATGGGTATGCTGCTGTGCTTGTGCGCCTGCGGCGGAGATCATAATCCTACCTCCGGAACCACAGAGCCTGCTACACCGACTGAGGGCAATGAACCAACGAAAGAGCAAATGCCGGAAACAACAGAATCTACACATTCTTCTGAACCTACCCCAACTACAGAACCCATCCCAACTACAGAACCAACCATGCCAACTGAAGATTGGGATGATCCCTCTCTGGTGATTTTCCGGCAGGCAATGGTGGGAACGCCCCAGCTTTTCGCCGCTGCATTCTTTGGTTCTGTGCCGCAGGGTGCAGATCCCTTTGCCCTCATGCAGGAAGCCGCCCCCCAGTTATGTGAGGATCTGCCGTTCCTTCTGACAATCGATCAGGATCACATCTTAGGTGTGGAAGGCCAGCTGTTCTGCATCGTACCTGCGGATGAAAACGCAACGATTGCAGTGAACCGAAGACCGTGGAACGCAGAAACCCAAAGCTATGAAGAGCCGGAGGTCCTTTACCGCAGCGAAAGTGGCTCCCCAATCTTGGTTATGTGCCCTAATATTGACTGGATACCGGACACAGAGCTTGTCATCACAGATTCAAGTGGAACCGTGACAATTTGGAGTCCATATCTCGATCCCAGTTACCACATTTCGTCCCTGCTCAACGAAAACGGAGAAAGTCTTATCTTTGATTTTACATCCTACGATGAGCTTTCCGGTTTTTGATAGTATTTTGAATGTAAGGAGAAAAGAAATATGAAAAAGCGAATTCTATCCCTGCTGCTTGCCCTGTGTCTGCTCTGTGGCATGCTTCCGCAGCTTATTCCCGGCACCTACGCCGCCACCATAGGCGACCTCAGTGACAGCATAAGTTGGGATCTGGACAAGTCAACAGGCCTACTTACCATTTCCGGCTCAGGCCCCATGCCCAACTGGACAGATAGCGGCGAGTCTCCCCCCTGGTACGACCAACGGACAAGTATTCGGTCGCTGCTTATCTCATCCGGCATAACCACCATAGGCAGCAATGCCTTCAAGGGCTGCACCTACCTGAGCTCTGCGATCCTTCCGGACGGATTAACCACCATCGGCGACTCCGCTTTCTATGCCTGCACACTCTCCTCTTCTTTTACCATTCCTGACAGCGTAAACACCATCGGCAATTATGCCTTCTACGGAAGCAGACTGACCTCCGTAACCATCCCCTATGGCGTAAGTGCCATCGGCAATGAAACTTTCTACGGCTGTAACCGTCTAAGCTCCGTGGAGATTCCGAACAGCGTAAAGACCATCGGAACAGAAGCCTTCTACGGTTGCGAGCGGCTGCGTTCCATAACAATTCCGAATAGTGTAAGCTCCATCGGTGATCATGCC
>JAZMZW010000121.1:0-1534 GCA_045586205.1 Faecousia sp.
CAGCTTCTGACCCAGAATGAGCGTCTTGCAAAGATGGAGCAGCAGATAGAAGTCCTCATGGAAGCACTGCGTCTGGCTCGTCATAAGCAGTTTGGCGCATCCTCCGAGAAGAGCGAAGACACACTTATGGAGCAGCTGAGCTTCCTGTTCAATGAAGCAGAGGTGTTCTCTGCCGCCGAGAAGGAAGAAGCAGAAAATGTTACCGCCGTTGCGGCTCACAAGCGGCATAAGAAGCACGAATACGCCTTGGACAACATCCCCGAGGGTATTGAGACCAGGCAGGTAGAGCACCGTCTGGAGGGTGCGGATCTGGTGTGTCCCCAATGCGGTGATACCATGACAGAGATTGGCAAGGAAGTTGTCCGCACCTTGGAAATCATCCCTGCTCAGACAGTGGTCAGAGAAGATATCTACTATACCTATGCCTGTAAGAAATGCAGTAAAGATGCTGACGAAGGCTGTGAGACCCCTGTTGTAAAGGCTCCCAGGGAGAAGAACATCATCCCCGGCAGCTTTGCCACACCGGAAGCTATTGCCCATATCATGACGCAGAAGTTTGTTATGGGCAGCCCGCTGTATCGCCAAGAACAGGAGATTAACCGCCAGGGCGTCCACCTGAGCCGTCAGACCATGTCCAACTGGATATTGAAAGCCACGGAGGACTATCTGATACCTGTGTATGAGCAGCTGCATAGGGAGATTCTCAAAAGAGATGTTCTGCATGCAGATGAGACCACACTGCAGGTACTTCACGAACCCGGGAAAGCACCGCAGAGTGAGAGCTATATGTGGCTGTACCGTACCAGTAGCGATACGGATAAACCTATTGTCCTGTATGAGTACCAACCCAGTCGCGGAGCGAAGCATCCGAAAGAATTCCTTGCGGGATACAAGGGATATCTCCACGCAGATGGCTATGCCGGATATCATGATCTGGGAAAGGATATCACTGTGGTTGGCTGCTGGGCACATCTGCGCCGCAAGTTTGACGAGGCAATAAAATCTCTGCCAAAAGGCAAAGCGAAGGGAAGTTCTGCATCCCAGGGACTAACCTACTGCAACCTGCTGTTTGGAATCGAGCAGGAACTCGTGGAAAAAACCGCGGCGGAACGATATCAAGAGCGGCTGGAGCAGGCAAAGCCTATTCTAGACGCGATGTTTGCATGGGCAAATTCCAGAACGGCTGCGCCGAAGTCTGCCTTGGGCAAAGCTTTCTATTACTTAAAGGAACAGTGGCCTTATTTGACCAACTATCTAAAAGACGGCAGACTGGAGATCTCCAATAACAGAGCCGAAAGAAGCATAAAGCCCTTCGTCATTGACCGGAAGAACTTCCTGTTTGCCAATACTCCAAAGGGAGCCACCGGCAGTGCGGTTATGTTCAGCCTTATACAGACGGCTATTGAGAACCGCCTGGATCCATACAAATATCTAACCTGGCTGCTGAGGCAGGCAAAGGATGCGGATCTTACAGATGACCTGGTCGTTCAAGGGTTGCTGCAAGTCGGAGGCCAAGCGGTCTTAGGAAGACAAC
>JAZMZW010000122.1:0-23178 GCA_045586205.1 Faecousia sp.
TGGGAAAGCCGCAGCGCTTTCCCAAGGGGGAATTCTTTACTATAATGTGTACTGAACAACGCGAAAGCCCTTGAAAGCCAAGGCTTTCAGGACTGTTATGCGTTGTTCAAGTGCAAGGATTTTAGCGGAATCTCTGCAAAAACCTTGCACTTTTCCACCGAGTATAAGGATACTCGGTGGAAAAAACACAGTGTATAATGTCTGCAAACCTATAAAAACGGCCTATAAAAGCCGTTTTTATAGGTCCCCACAGCAATGCTGTGGGAAATAAGTCGCAATAGCGACTTATTCAGCAGACATTACTATAGAAACATACGGCACAGCCTCCTGTGGGGAAGCTGTGCCGTGAAGGGGATGAAGCTTAGAACTTCAGCTTGCTCAGAGCAGCCTTGTCGCCTACCAGAACCACATTGGGGTGGAACTGGAGGATGGAGGCGGGGACTTGGGGAGTGACAGGGCCGTTGAAGGCGCGGGCTACGATGTCAGCCTTGCCTTCGCCACTGACAACTACAAGGATCTGCTTGGCCTGCATGATAGAGCCGATGCCCATGGTAACAGCTCTCTTGGGAACTTCGTCACGGGTGGCGAAGAAACGGGCATTGGCCTCGATGGTGCTTTCTGCCAGATCTACGGGATGGGTGCCAAGAGGGAAGATCTCTGCAGGCTCGTTGAAGCCGATGTGGCCGTTGTGACCCATGCCCAGAACCTGTACATCGATGCCACCCATGGAACGGATGATCTCGTCATAACGGGTGCATTCTGCCTCTGCATCTTCTGCCATGCCACCGGGGACATTGGTGTTCTCAGCCTTGATGTTCACATGGTCAAAAAGTTGGGTCTGCATGAAGTAGCGGTAGCTCTGATCGTGGGTGGGCTCAAGACCTACATACTCGTCCAGATTGACGGACTTGACGTGGCTGAAATCCAGATCGCCTTCCTGATAGCGCTTGATCAGCTCCTGATACATGCCGATGGGGGTAGAGCCGGTGGCAAGACCCAGAACGCAGTCGGGCTTGCTGACAACCTGTGCGGAGATGATGTTGGCGGCCTGACGGCTCATAGCTTCATAGTTTTCTGCAACGATGACTCTCATGATATTGACTCCTTTATGTAAGTTGGAATTGAGATTACTTGCTTTCGGGCAGGCTGGCGGCGGCCATGGACTGTCCAACACGGCGGAATTTTTCATCCGGGAGGCTGGGGAAGAGTTTGTCTGTCAGTTCGGGATATTCATCGGCAAGGACTCTCTTGCACATATCCAGGATCAGATCTCCGCCCTTGCCGCTCATGACTCTGCCCAGGAGCAGGACATGCTTACAGCTGTACAGATCATGGTAGTAGACCAGACTGTGGGCAAGATACACACCGATAGAAGCATAGACAGCGGCGGCGCGGGGGTCGCCTTCTTCCATGAGCTTCTGGACAACCTTTAGCTTTTCGGCAGGACTGAGGTTTTCGTCCAATTGGATCCCTGCACGGGGTGCAAGCTTAATGACACCGTCCTGAGAGAAGTACTTGACACCGCAGCCGATGTCTCCGCTCCACTCGTCGATCATGGCATTCCCAGCCGCATCTACAGGGACGAAGGCAAGCTCATTGAGCCAGCCGGTGACACAGCCGTTGGCATCCACAAAGCCACCGGCTTCACTTGTCCCCATAGCAATGCCCAGCACAGCAGGCTCTTCCAGACTCATAGCACCCGCCAGAGCGGTCACATCTCCGTCATTGATGACGCAGTAGGGAATATCTCCGAAGGTATCCGTAATGGCACGGATATAAATATCTCTGACCTTGCTTTCCTGCAATTCCTTGGGAACTTGCAGGAAGAGGGAAGCGCTCATAGTGCGGTTCTGAATGTAAACACCGGCAGAGGACACACCCACAGCATCCACTCTGGGCATATGGGAGGCGGCGGACTTCAGGGCAGACACAATGCCGTCATAGTGATATTGGGGATCGGATTGCAGCTTGGGGAACCAAACCACTTCTTCGGAATACACAGTTTCGCCATCGATAACGGCGGAAACCTTGCGATCGGAGCCACCGGCATCGAAGCCGATACGGCAACCCTCTAAATGACCGCCCATTTTCTTGGGGCAGTCCAAGGTTTCGGGAACTTTCTCCACAAAGAGAACTTCAAAGGGGTGTTCATAGACCCCTGCCATAAAATCACTGTCAAAACGCTGTTCGCCACTGTCGCTGAAGGCTTCACGGAGATAGTTGTAAATGTCCTCATCTCCGGCAACATAAATGCGGAAACCGCCCTTTGCCCACAGCAGGGTCTTAACCAAACGGTTGATATAGTAGCGGTCGGCTTGTACCATATCTTCCGTCCCGTGGATAAAGGTGTGGCAGGTTGCCATCTCTCCACCGGCACGTTCCACGGCAATGGAAACGGGCTTCTTTGCCTCACGGAGGAAAGCACGGTTATAGCGAGCAATCGGCATAAATTCGGGATCTAAGGCGGGAATATTTTTCAGTTCTACCGAGATGCCGTATCTAGTCATGGATGTTAGCTCCTTTCATAATTGGGATACACAATGATTGTAGCACATTTTTCGCCGTTTGTCATTAAAAACTTCAGCGGATTTTACAGATTGAGGAGTACGATGCTGACAATGGCAAGTAACATGCCCAGAACCTTGGAGGTATTGGGCTTTTCGCGGAAAATCAGGATGGAATAGGTGGCGGCAAGAACCAGCACACCGCCGTTATCCACGGCAAATACCGTGGCAGTGTTGGCAAGAGGTAATACCTCTGTCAGAACATTGATAGCAAGGGTGGAGCTGATCAGACTGAGGATCAGAGGGAAAACCGCTTTTTTTCCAAGACGGAAGGCCTGCAGGGTCTTTCCCTTTTCCTTCATCACCAGCTGTACCAGTGCAATGATGCCCATGAGGGCATAGGAAATGACCACCATGGCATCCTTTTGCTCCGGCTTATAGACGGACTGCATCTTCAGCAGAGTGCCGTAGAAGCCGTTACTCAGGAACAGCAGGATGCAGAATACATAGTATGCGGGGGGAGTACCCTTCAGACGGATATCCTTCAAATTCATCAGCACAAAGGCCAGAAGCATCAGTCCGATGGCAAGGATCTGTACTGCACCCAGACTTTCGCCCTCTGCAAAGAGAACGGCATAGACCAGAGGCACCAGCGTACCGCCGAAAAGGAGCATCATATTCATGAAGGCATAAGAGCCCTTCGCCCCGGCCTTAATGAGAGAGGTGTTGAAGGTGAAGAGCATCAGTGCATTGAGAACACCGAACAGCAGGGTAAGAGGGGAAACCTCTCTGACAAACCCGCTGTAGATCCATGTGAACAAGGCAATGACGATGCTTTGCAGAATGCAGAAAACAGGAGATGCCAGCTCCGCCTTTCCGCCGTAGCGGGAGGTGTACAGGGTGCAGAACAAAGTCTGGAAGCTGTGGAGCAGACACAAAACAGCCAGTAAAAGAATGACTTCCATAAAAAATCCTCCGAGTATGTGTGAGTATCTATACAATCATAAAACAATTTTCCGGAAAGTCAAGTCTTATAGGAAAACTTCTTGACTTTTTTTTACCGAGAGGATACAATAAAAGCGAATGTTATACAAAGGAGAATCCCCTTGAACAGAAAAATCGTCGCAGACTCCTCGGGAGATCTGCATAAGCTGAGCCCCATCCCTTTCCAAATGGCATCCATGCATGTCCACACAGAGGCAAAGGACTATACAGACAACGAGGAACTGAATGTAAGCGAAATGGTGCAGGAGCTTCTGCAATACAAGGGGAAGTCCTCCAGTGCCTGCCCCGGTGTAGGGGACTGGCTGGATGCCTTCGGCAATGCGGAGGAAGTGTTCTGCATCACCATAACCGGCCGCCTGTCCGGGGCTTATAACTCCGCCTGCCTTGCCAAGGAGGAGTACGAAAGCACCTACCCCGGTCGCCGTGTCTATGTAATGGACTCCCTTTCCACAGGGCCGGAGATGCAACTTCTGGCAGAGAAGATCCGTGATCTAACTGTGGAGGGAGCAAGCTTTGAGGAGGTCTGTACTTATCTGAATTCCTACGCGGAAAGGACCAATCTGATCTTTATGCTGGAATCTCTGAAGAATCTTGCCAACAACGGCCGTGTGAGCCATGCGGTGGCAAGGATCACAGGGATCTTGGGCATCCGTCTGGTGGGCAAGGCCTTGGAAGGCCGGCTTGAGCCTCTGGACAAATGCCGTGGGGCAAAGAAAGCCCTGCAAACCATTCTGGAACGCATGAAGGAGGAAGGCTACAAGGGCGGAAAGGTCCGCATTGCCCACTGCTTCAACCCGGACTGCGCCCAAGAATTCCACAGCCTCCTGAAGGCGGAATTCCCCAATGCAGATACCCTTATCTACACCACCGGCGGCCTGTGCAGCTACTACGCCGAAAAAGGCGGCCTCCTCATCGGCTTCGAAAGCTAAGAATAAAACCAAACCGTTTTCTCTGACGCCCCCTCAGAGAAAACGGTTTTTGTTCTATCTTTTGATATACGAAATTACAGGAAAAGGAACAAGCGTGACAGTAACTGTCAGAATATTCTGACACTTGGCGTTTAAAATGTGAAATTTCAAAGAATTACTATTTTGTCTTTGACATTCGGATAGAAAAGCTGTATCATAAACTTGTACTAAAATTAAAACAGACCTCCTGAGAGGTCTGTTCATGCACACGCTGTGCGATCGGCAAAGCCGACGATTTGGAAAAATCTTTATTTGAACTCGTAGTGTAATTTATAAGGGACATAAACTACACTTCTTTTATAATACAAAAAGGAGGATTTGTCAAGATGGAAAATCAAAAATATTTTGTGGGTATGGATATTGGTACGGATTCCGTAGGCTATGCCGTGACGGACGAGAGCTATTCTCTGTGCAAATTCAAGGGAGAACCCATGTGGGGCGTGACCCTGTTCGAGGAGGCAAAGCTTGCCAACGAACGGCGGAGCTTCCGTACAGCCAGACGGAGATTGGATCGCAGACAGCAGCGGGTACAGCTTCTTTCTGAGATTTTTGCTACGGAGATCGCAAAGGTAGATCCGGAATTTTATACCCGTATCCGTAATAGCTATCTATATCGGGAAACTCCCAATGAGCCTGTCCGTCTGTTCCAAAGCTTTGAGGAACAGCAGAAGTATGGCAAAGATTATCCCACCATCCATCATCTGATCTGTAAGCTCATGTCCGAAGAGGGAGAATATGATGTTCGTTTGGTATATATTGCCTGTGCATGGCTTTTGGCTCATCGCGGACATTTCCTCAAGGAAGTGGACAAGCAGAATATCCACAAGGTCACAGACTTTACAGAGGTGTATGCCAATCTGGTCACCTTCCTCACAGCCAATGGCGCATGTATTCCTTGGGATGCCGATACGGGAAAGGCTTCCATGGAGGAGGTACTTCGCAGTCCTTTGGGCATAACCGCAAAGACGAAACTGCTGAAGGATAAGCTTCTGGGGAAGAAAAAACTTCCCAAAGAACTTACGGAGGAATACCCCTACAGCTACAACGAGATCTTCAAACTCCTGTGCGGTGGTAAGGTTGCCCTGTCTGCCATGTTCGGCAAGGTAGAGTATGAGGACCTAGAAGAAAAGTCTGTTGCCCTGTCTATGGACGATGAGAAATTCCTTGCTGTGGTCTCTGCCATAGAGGAGGATGGGGAACTGCTTCTGGCACTGAAGCAGGTATATGACTGGTCTGTGCTGGTGGATATCCTTGGGGGATATAGTTGCCTGTCGGAAGCCAAGGTGGCTGTCTATGAGCAACACAAGGCAGACCTTCGCTATCTGAAGAAGTTCGTCAAGAAGTACCTTCCCACCAAATACCATGAGATCTTCCGCAACGGGACGGTTGCGGGGAATTATGTGGCATATTCCCACAATAGCAAATCCTGCAAGCAGCCTGTTGCCGTCAAGAATGTGGGCAAGGATGTGTTCTGCGCATATTTGCAGAAGCTGGTAAAGAATGTGACGCCGGAATCCGGGGATAGGGAAGCTTATGAGGACATGATGAACCGTCTGAGTACCAACCGTTTCCTGCCCAAACAGGTGGATGGGGACAATCGCGTGATCCCGTATCAGCTGTATTGGTATGAGCTGGAGCAACTTCTGGAAAAGGCAAGTACCTACCTGCCCTTCCTTGCGCAGAAGGATGAGGACGGGATCACTCCCAAGGAGAAGATCCTTTCCATTATGGAATTCCGTGTACCCTATTATGTAGGGCCTCTGAAGACCAATCCCGAGGATGACAGAAAGAGAAATTGCTGGATGGTACGGAAGGCAGAGGGGCGGATCTTGCCTTGGAACTTCAACCAAAAGGTGGATCTGGATCGGAGCGAGGATGCCTTCATCCGTCGCATGACCAACACCTGCACCTATCTCCCCGGAGAGTCGGTCTTGCCCAAGCAGTCCCTGGCCTACAGCTCCTTCTGTGTGCTGAATGAGATCAACAACCTGAAGATCAATGGCAATGACATTCCTGTGGTCGCCAAGCAGGGGATCTATACGGAACTGTTCCTCAACAGTCCCCGTGTGACACCCAAAATGATCCGCAGATATTTGGAGTCCAATCAGTATATGACGGGAGAAGATATGCTGTCCGGCATTGATACCGCCGTAGCATCTACCCTGAAATCCTATAAGCAGTTTGCTCGGCTGTTTGACTCCGGCACCTTGACACAGAAGGATGCGGAGGAAATCATTTACAGAGCAAGCTGTACAGAGGACAAGAGTCGCTTCCGAAAGTGGTTACAGGAACGCTATCCCAAGCTCCAAGGCGAGGATGTGAAGTACCTTTCTGCCCAGAAATTCAAGGACTTCGGCAGACTGTCCAAAGCCTTCCTCTGCGAACTGTACGGAGAGGATAAGCAGACGGGAGAAGTCTTCACCATTCTGGAAGCTATGTGGACTACCAACAATAATCTCATGCAGCTTCTGTCCGATCGTTTTACCTTCCGCGAGCGGATCGAGGAATGGGTGAAGGAATACTATGCTACCCATTCCGCCTCTCTGTCTCAGCGATTGGATGAGATGTATGTTTCCAACACTGTTAAACGGCAGATCTTCCGCACCTTGGATGTGCTTAAGGATGTGGTGAAGATCCGCAAAGCCCCTCCTGCAAGGATCTTTGTTGAAATGGCAAGAGGAGCTACCGAGGAGCAGAAGGGCAAGCGTACCAAGACCAGATACCAACAGCTTCACGAATACTATGACAAAGTGGATGCTGAGGAAGTGCCGGAGCTTCTGGCACAGTTGGATGCCATGGGAGAAGAAGTTCACAATCGCCTGCAGAGCGACAAGCTCTTCCTCTATTTCATCCAGTTGGGCAAGTGCCTGTATACAGGAAAGCCCATCGACATTGAATCAGTGATCCACGGAGACGGGAAGTATAACATTGAACATATTTATCCCAGAAGCTTCGTGAAGGATGACAGCGTACTGAACAACAAGATCTTGGTAGACTCCAAGGAAAATGGGGATAAGAGCGATATTTATCCCATCCCCGCAGAAATCCGCAACCGTATGCAAGACGATTGGTATTATCTCCACAAGATCGGCTTGCTTACGGATGAAAAGTTCAAGCGTCTGACCAGAGCCCACGGCTTTACGGAAGAGGAACGCTACGAGTTTATCAACCGTCAGTTGGTAGAGACCCGTCAGTCTACCAAGGTGGTGGCAAGCCTCTTGAAAGAGATGTACCCGGATACAGAAGTGGTCTATGTGAAGGCAGGACTGGTTTCCGAGTTCCGTCAGGAATTCGGCTTGCTGAAATCCCGTCAGGTCAACGATCTGCACCATGCCAAGGATGCCTACCTCAATATCGTCACAGGCAACGTCTGGCACAGCAAATTCAGCCGTGCCTACTACCGCCCGGAGGCAGACAACAATATCAAGCCCGAGGCCCTCTTTGCACACAATGTATACTGCGGCAAGACCCTCATCTGGCAGGGACAGAAGGACATCGCCAAGGTCAAGACAACCGCACTGAAAAATACCCCCAAGGTTACACGCTTTGCCTTCTGCCGGAAGGGTGGCTTCTTCGATCAGATGCCTCTCTCGGCTGCGGAGGGCTTGATCCCCAGGAAGCAGGGCTTAGCTACGGAGATCTACGGAGGATATAACAAATCCACGGCGACCTTCTTTGTACTGGCTCGCTATCGTCAGGGGAGTAAGTGGGATATCATGGTCATGCCGGTAGAACTTCTCCACGCCAAACGATTCCTCGCGGAGGAAGCCTTTGCGCAGGAGTACGGAAAGTCCACCATTGGCCAGATCGTCAATGACGTAATAGACGAGGTTGAGTACCTGTTAAACAAGAGAGTGTTGAAGGTCAATACGATGCTATCCTTGGACGGCTTTAGAGTGTGCATATCCGGAAAATCCGGGGGAGGAAGACAAATAATACTGGCTTCGATAGCCGTGTTTAAAACAAACTCTGAGGTAGAACTGTATATCAAGAAGTTGGAGTCTTTTGCAAGGAAAAAGGAAAATAACGATAATATCCTGTGGAATGAAAAGAGAGATGGGATATCTGTTGAAAAGAATATGGAATTGTACGAACACTACGTTGATAAGTTTGGGAAATGGCCGTACAATAAGCGACCGGCCAACCCTAAAGTGGCACTGGAGGAAGGAAGATCAAGGTTTGCGGAGTTGACTGTACCACAACAGGTGGAAACTCTATTGCAGATCCAAGGACTGTTTGGCAGAGCAATCAAGGCCAACTTGAAGCCTGTTGGTGGGGTGGAGTCTGCAGGAGTTACAGTTTTGTCCTCAAAAGTTTCTAATTGGAAGAAAAATTACCAAGATGTCCGAATCATTGATACATCTCCTTCCGGCCTGTTTGAGAAGGTTTCGGAGAATCTCTTGGAGCTCTTATGAGTTGGCGTACGGTGGTCATAGCCAACCGCTGTAAGCTGGATCTGAAAATGGGTTATATGGTGGTTCGCGGAGAGGAGACAAAACGGGTATTTCTGGACGAGATCGCCCTTGTGCTGATCGAGGATCCGGCAGTTTCTCTCACAGGCTGCCTTTTGGAAGCTTTGGTGGAGAAAAAAATCAAGGTGGTTTTCTGTGACCGGAAGCACGATCCCGTGGCGGAGCTTTCTCCTCTCCACAGCGCCTATGACTGCTCCCGGAAGCTAAAGGCGCAGATCCAATGGGATGTGGGGATCAAGGGCGCGGTTTGGGCAGACATAGTGGCGGAGAAGATTCGCAAACAAGGGGATTTTCTCCGCCAGCTGGGACTTTGTACACAGGCGGAGCTGCTGGATTCCTATTTGGGACAGATCGAGGTATTTGACAGGAGCAATCGGGAGGGGCATGCTGCCAAAGTTTATTTCAATGGACTTTTTGGCATGGACTTCACCAGAAGTCAATGCTGTTCCATAAATTCTGCCTTGAATTACGGCTACAGCATCCTTCTTTCTGCCTTTAATCGGGAAGTGGTGTCCCAGGGCTATTTGACACAGCTGGGGATCTTCCATGACAATATGTTCAACCGCTTCAACCTGAGCTGTGATTTGATGGAGCCCTTTCGGGTCCTTGTGGACCGTGCGGTATATGGGGAAACCTATACCGACTTTGGGACACAGGAGAAGCATAGACTCCTGAATGTGTTGAATCAAACGATCCTCATTGACAACAGCCGTCAGACGGTTCTCAACGGCATCAAGATCTATTGTCGCAGTGTGTTTGAGGCTTTGAACGAAAGGGATCCTTCTCAGATCCTGTTCTATCATGTGTTACTATGAGTTATCGATTTATGAGAGTGTTGGTGTTTTTTGACCTTCCCACGGAGACCGCGGAGGAGAAGCGGGAGTACCGAAAATTTCGGAAGCTCCTTCTCCGTTCCGGCTTCCTGATGATGCAGAAATCCGTATATTGTCGTATGCTCCTGACACCGGGAGGCGGGAAGGCTGTGATCGATGTGATCCGCAGACACAAACCGCCTCACGGTATTGTGCAGATCCTGACAGTGACCGAGCGCCAGTTTGCGGGGATCGAGTGTATCACGGGAGAATTCCACAGTGAGATCGTAGACAGTGATGAAAGGCTGATCATTTTATGAAGCTGACATTTCGGGAATTGGAATTGCAATTGACTTGGTCGGAAGGAACGGCTGCGGAATTGGTGATCGAGAATAAGTCTGTGTTCTACGGCATTGTACAGGATCTCTCCCACCAAACGGAGGGCCTCGGCGGACGCAGTGTGTTATCCATCCAAAACAAGCCTGTGGAAATTGGGAAATATGCGGAGCTGATCACCCAATTTATCCCTTTTTCCCTGAATCGCAAGACCCTTCTGACCAAGATTCAGGGACGGATCGAGAAAACATCCTTACGGGAGGACTATTTTATGGAGGTCAACGGCCTCCTGTCCTCCATGGAGAGCCTTGTGGATCGCTTGGCACAGGAACTGCCGGTAGAGCTGCAATACAGCAAGCTGTCCTTCCCTGCGGTATTACGCAGTATGGGCTTGGAGATCATGGAAGAAGATACATGCCCCATAGAGAAGCTGTATGACTACATGGATCTGGTACGGGAACTGGATCGGGACCGTCTCTTTATTTTTGTGAATCTTCGCAGCTATTTTTCCGACCGAGAGGTGGAGCAATTCCTGCGGACAGCCTATGTATACGGCTTCCGTCTGCTTTTGTTGGAAAGCATGGCACATCCACCCCTACCGTCCTTGAAGCGCTATCTTGTTGATGAAGATCTCTGTGAGATCTATTGACTTTTCCGTTATTTTTTTATATCATGTACTTGTCCCACTCAAACCTCTGCAATTCGTAGTATTGTTTTCTCGGATATAGATCCGGGATTTGAGGTTTGAGAGTAGTGTAATTCTATAAGGGACTCAAACATTAAAGAGGGAAAGACGTATACCGCCGTGTTTGAGAGTAGTGTAATTCTATAAGGGACTCAAACTATGGGACATTGGATAACTGACGGCAACACGTTTGAGAGTAGTGTAATTCTATAAGGGACTCAAACCGTGGCTTTCCTTTACTACTGTGCGATCTTGTTTGAGAGTAGTGTAATTCTATAAGGGACTCAAACAATATGACACAAACAAGAGAGAGTATGCGCGTTTGAGAGTAGTGTAATTCTATAAGGGACTCAAACGCCGAATGATGTTGATGAAGAACAGCTTTTGTTTGAGAGTAGTGTAATTCTATAAGGGACTCAAACCAAGCTCCAAGAGGGTCAAGAAGCTGTCAAGTTTGAGAGTAGTGTAATTCTATAAGGGACTCAAACACCGAGCCAAAGCCAACAAGAAGCCCCTTGGTTTGAGAGTAGTGTAATTCTATAAGGGACTCAAACCAGAGCTCTGTAGATCTGACATTACCATACGTTTGAGAGTAGTGTAATTCTATAAGGGACTCAAACAAGTTTTTAGGCTTTACAGTAACCACGCAGTTTGAGAGTAGTGTAATTCTATAAGGGACTCAAACATAGCCTTGTTGCACTCGGAAACCATAGAGGTTTGAGAGTAGTGTAATTCTATAAGGGACTCAAACCGAAGATGTGTTCGTGTACTTTATGATGCAGTTTGAGAGTAGTGTAATTCTATAAGGGACTCAAACGGGCGCACGGGTCAAGCAAGGCATTGAGGAGTTTGAGAGTAGTGTAATTCTATAAGGGACTCAAACAAAGTCCCATGCTTGCCCCACATAGCTCCCGTTTGAGAGTAGTGTAATTCTATAAGGGACTCAAACACAATTCCCGATGATTGCCCCGATTGCTAGTTTGAGAGTAGTGTAATTCTATAAGGGACTCAAACAAAAAGTTGTTGACAAATAAGCAGGGGTGTGTTTGAGAGTAGTGTAATTCTATAAGGGACTCAAACATTTTTTAAGAGGTGATACAATGCCAACAAGTTTGAGAGTAGTGTAATTCTATAAGGGACTCAAACTTATGGAGTGAGGAATGAGTTTGGCAATTGTTTGGATGCAGTATAATTTCCGAGGGGACGGGAAAGATCACCCTTGCCCTGCTGTTATGGGAACGCTTGGGTATGGCTTTTCCGGAAAGCTGAAAAGGAATGGATCGTATGGATTTTTATAGCATGAAATGGGATACAATTCAAAAGACCAAGTACCGGGCGGAGGCGGGGATCACTGTTGCGCGGGAGGAATTGGACTGCCGTTTGGAAGACCGTGTGGAGATCCCCTTGCCCGGAATCCATGGGGAGAAGCTGTACTTGACCGGCTATTCCCCTTTGCTCCAAAAGGCTGAGTCCTTAGAGCTTCTGTATAACAAGCTTCCCAAACGGCGTGGAGTGCAGGAGTATGTCATTTTGGAAGCGTGGTCTTCTGCCGCCATAGAGGGGGCAAGGACCACCGTGGAGCAGGTGAAGCAGAGCATCTTAGATCCCAAAACTAAGGATGACCGCATGGTGGTCAATGGGATCGTGGGAGGCAAGTATGCCTACGGCAGACCCATTACCTCCGAAAATATCCGCAGGCTTTGGGACAGGATCGTAGACGGTGTCTGTGAAAATGAAGATGCCAAAGGGGACAAATACCGCAACGGTATGGTTTACATCGGCTCCGATGACCGTACGATCCACGCACCTGCACAGCCGGAACAGCTTCCGGAGCTTATGGACAAATGGTTTGCCTACTGCCAAGGGGACAGCATCCCCTTGCTGATCCGTAGCTTTGTGGCACATTTCTACTTTGTGTATCTCCATCCCTTCTGTGACGGAAACGGACGGACGGCACGGATCTTGAATGCCTCCCAATTATATCATGGGGGCTATAAGAAAATGAGAAGCCTGTCCCTTGCCACAGCCATTAACAGACGGCTCCAAGGCTATTACGGAAGTCTGTCCGATGGGGAGATCTTGCAGAAAGATCCCGAAACGGGAAAATTGGATAAACCTTGGTTGGATCTGTCTCCCTTTGTGGCTTATATGCTGGATACCTTTGAGCAGTGCTTGACCGATGCCGCCCTGTCCAAAAACATTCTGACGGAAAAGGAGAGAGCGATCCTGGAACGCATGAACAAAGTGGGACAAAATGCAGAGATCACCTACAGGAAAGCGGCAGAGATCCTGAAGAGCTCTCTTACCACAGCAGGTGCGGTGTTGAAATCTCTGGCGCAAAAGGGCTATTTGGAAGCAGACACCTCAAAACAACCCCATATTTATCGTTTGCAACAGCACTTTGTGGACTGAGCCACAGGTGCGGTGTATGCACTATCACAGAAAAGTATCGGTGACTTTGTAGGAAGTTACCGATACTTTTTCCCTGTGTGGGCATTGCAAAATATAGGGATTTGGGGTATAATAAAAAATTAGATGTGAACGAAAGACAGGGAGTGGAAAGGGGACTTTCCGTTCCTGTGTGGAGAATCAAATGAAGAAACGGAGGAAGAAAAACAGAGATATGCTGAAATATTTGAAGAAATATTGGTTTTTCTGTTTGCTTGCACCCTTGTTCATGGTGGGCGAGGTTGCCATGGATCTGCTGCAGCCGGATCTTATGGCACGGATCGTGGATGAGGGTGTGCTGAAAAGCGACTTTCAACTCATTGTGTCCGTGGGTCTGCGTATGATCCTGACGGTTATGGTAGGCGGTGTGTGCGGAATACTCTGCGGTGTCTTTGCCAATTTGGCGGCGCAGAATTTCGGCAATGACCTGCGGAAGGATCTTTTTGCCCGTATTATGGGGCTGTCCTTCCAGCAGACGGACAAGATCTCCACCGGCTCTCTGGTTACCCGTCTGACCAACGATGTGACACAGGTGCAGAACATGGTACAGATGGCCATTCGTGGCTTTGTCCGCAACACGGTCATGTTCGTAGGCGGTGTATTCATGCTCTACCGCCAGTCTCCGAAATTCGCCTTGGTAGCCGCCTGCGGTCTGCCTCTTGTGGCGGTGACGGTGACTTATTTCCTCCGCAGAACTGCCCCTCTTTTTGCAAAGGTGCAGAAGAAGCTGGACGGCATCAACAATATCATGCAGGAAACTGTGGCAGGCGCCCGTGTGGTCAAGGCCTATGTAAAGGAAGACTATGAGCTGGGTCGCTTCGATGAGGCAAACGACTCCCTGTGCGCAGAGAATCTCCGTGTATCACGGCTTCTTGCCTTTATGGGTCCCTGCATGAACATTGTGCTGAATCTCTGCGTGGTAGCGGTGCTGATGATCGGCGGTTACACTGCCAAAAACGGTGGCAGCATTACCCCCGGTAACACCATGGCGGCCATTACATACCTTGCACAGATCCTCACGGGGTCATGTTCATGGCAAATATTTTCCAGATCTTCAGCCGTGCAAAGGCCTCTGCCGACCGCATCAACGAGGTACTGGAGCAGGAGCATATCATCACCGACGGAGAGGAAACCTGCATCCCCGATTTGAAGGGAACTGTGGAATTCCGAAATGTCAGCTTTGCTTACCCCGGCAGTGAGGAACATAAAATTCTGGACAACATTTCCTTCCGTGTAGAGCCGGGGCAGACCCTTGCCATCATCGGTGCTACCGGTAGCGGAAAAAGCACCCTTGTCCATTTGATCCCCCGTTTCTACGAGGCAACGGAGGGAGAAATTCTGGTAGACGGTGTCAATATCCGTGACTACAAGCTGGAGAGCCTTCGCAAGAAGATCGCCATTGTTCTGCAAAAGGCAGAGCTGTACTCCCGTAGCATTGCAGACAATATTCGCTGGGGCAAGTCTAATGCCGAGCCTTGGGAGATCAAGGAAGCTGCCCAAATTGCTCAAGCAGATACCTTCATCTGCAACAAGGCCTTTGGCTATCATACCCCTGTGACGGAGGGCGGTCACTCCCTGTCCGGCGGTCAGAAACAGCGTATTTCCATTTCCCGTGCCATCCTGAAGGATCGGGAGCTTCTGATCTTTGATGATTCTACCTCTGCATTGGATCTGAAGACAGAGGCGGATCTCTATGCCGCTTTGGAACAGCAGTGTCCCTCTGTGACCAAGATCATCATTGCACAGCGTATTGCCTCCATCCGCAATGCGGACAAGATCCTTGTACTGGAGCAGGGCAGTATCAGCGCAATGGGTACACATGAGGAACTGATGAAGACCTCCGATCTTTACAGAGATATTTATCATTCCCAGTTGAAGGAAGGAGGGGAGGAGCAATGAAGCAAGAAAAGCTTCCCATCGGTTTTGAACGGCAGCCCCGACCCGAAGACCTGAAGCAGCAAGGCTCTCCTATGGGCAAAGGCCCGGGAAACACGGGCTTTATGGGCAGACCCGGCCCCGGCAGATCCATGGGACAGAAGGTGGAACACGCAGAAAATGTGAAGGAAACCCTCTCCCGACTGCTGAACTACTTCCGCAAAGAAAAAAAGCTTCTTCTGGCCCTCTTGCTGTGCGTGGTGGGTGTGACCCTGGCAGGTCTCCTTGCTCCCTCTATTCAGGGTGAGGCCATTGACTCCATCAAGAATCGTACATGGGACACCCTGTCTTATTGCATTCTGGCTCTGCTTCTGGTGTATCCTGTATATACCCTCCTGAGTCTGGGGCAGGCCCTTCTGGCGGCAAAGCTCAGCCAGAGCATTACGGGACAGCTTCGCCATGATCTGTTCCAAAAGATCGACAGACTGTCCATCAAATATCTGGATACCCATTCCAACGGCGATGTTATGAGCCGTATGACCAACGATGTGGAAAATGTTTCAAGCACCGTATCTCAGAGCCTAGGCTCACTGGTATCCGGTGTGCTGACCATCATTGGTACTGTGAGCATTATGTTCTTCTACTGCTGGCAGTTGACCCTTATCACCATGGTATCTGTAATCCTGACGGTGCTGGTCACGGGAAAAATGTCCAAGCTTATGCGCAAGGCCTACCGCAAGCGTTCTGCCCTTTTGGGACAGCTGAACGGACACAGTGAGGAAATGATCACCGGCTACCGCTCCATTGTGGCATACGGCAAGGAGGGGGATGTGACGGAGGAATTCCGCAAGACCTCCGATGCCCTGCGTACTGTCAGCATCAAGGCAGAAATTTTAGGTGGCTCTATGGGTCCCATTATGAACTGCATTTCCAACATCAGCTTTGTGATCGTGGCGGCCTTCGGTGGCTATTTCGCCTTCCGTGGGAATATTACCATCGGTACGGTTTCTGCCTTTATTATTTATGCCAAGCAATTCTCCCGACCTATTAACGAGATCGCCCAGCTTTACGGTGCTATCCAAACCGCCATTGCAGGTGCGGAGCGTGTGTTCAAGCTTTTGGATGAGCCCAATGAGGATAACAGCGGAAGTCTTGAGCCGGAGAATATTACCGGCAAGATCTCCTTCCGAAATGTGGACTTTTCCTATGTCCCCGGCAAGCAGGTCCTCTTTGATTTCGATTTGGATGTAGAGCCGGGACAGAAGATCGCTCTGGTTGGCTCTACGGGTAGCGGTAAGACCACTGTGGTCAATTTGCTCATGCGCTTCTACCCCGTGGATCGGGGAGAGATCCTTGTGGATGGGGTCAATATCCGTGATATCAAACGGGATTATTTACGCAAGAATATTGCCATCGTTTTGCAGGATACGGTGCTGTTCTCCAATACCATTGAGAACAACATCAAATACTCCGATCTGGAGGCCTCCGACGAGGCTATGGTACAGGCGGCGGAAATGAGCTATATCCACAGATTCATCAGCCGTCAGCCCAAGGGTTACCAAACCTTCCTGAAGCAGGCAGGCGCAAATCTCTCCCACGGTCAGAGACAGCTTATGGCAATTTCCCGTGCGGTTCTGGCAGATCCCAAGATCCTGATTTTGGACGAGGCCACCTCCTCCGTTGACACCCGTACGGAGAAAAAGATCCAGGATGCTATGGTCAAGCTCATGGAAAACCGCACCAGTCTGATCATTGCCCACCGCTTGTCCACCATCCGTGATGCGGACAAGATCGTAGTCATGGATCAGGGCCGTGTGGTGGAGATCGGCAACCATGAAGAACTGCTGGAGCAGAAGGGCAAGTATTACGACCTGTATATGACCCAGTTCGCCGGCAATAAAACCTAAGGGCAGTTGTGAGTGATGAGTGGTGTGCCGGTTGACAGTGGAAAGTTGCCGTGATCCTCTTGCCTCTCCCTTTGGGAGAACTGCCCGATAGGGCGGAAAGGGTATGCGGAGTTGTGAGTGGTGAGCAATGGTTAGAATGTGCGAAAGCGGAGCTAATTTGCGCTTACAGTGGAATTAGAGTGGGTTATTTTTCTTCCGGAGTGCTTTACTTTTTGGGGGATATGGAATACAATAAGGGTACAGAAGCAGATAGTATAGACTGTTTTGCGTATTTGAAAGGAGACGAAAGATATGGGGATTGGATTTAGTGGCTTTGGATCGGGCTTGTTATGGATCATGGGTACTGTGATACCGATTTTGGTCATAGGTGTGTTTGCGCTTATAATCGGCCGAATGATCAAGGAATGGCATACCAACAACAAATCTCCCAGACTGACCGTTCCTGCAACAGTGGTGACCAAGCGGACTTCCGTGTCCCACCACCATCACCATCACGGAACCGGCGCCATGGACCACAGCACAAGTTCTACCACCTACTATGCGACCTTTCAGGTAGAAAGCGGAGACCGCATGGAGCTTTCCGTATCCGGCACAGAGTTCGGCATGCTGGTAGAAGGGGATCATGGCAACCTGAGCTTCCAAGGCACTCGCTACTTAGGCTTCCAACGGCAGTAAGACTTTTATAAGCCCCCAACGCACATATCGCACAGTTACCAATTTGTTGATTGGTAGCTGTGCGTTTGTAAATATCTGTATATGTACTTTATTTTTGCGGGAAATTGTGTTATAATACAACTATAGTGCATCATTCGAGGTGTTACCTCTAAGGTATTGTTCAGGTCATCTATAAAAAGAGAAAAAAGGGTGAGAGAAATGAGAAAACCTTTATGGAAAACGGTGCTTATGTTGTTATTACTTTTGTCACTTACAGCATGTAAGACGATGACACCGTTGGACGAGTCTATGTCCGCAGATAGAAATGTTCTTGAAATTTCCGATTCGGATGTTGGGGACAATTTCGACCAAAACGATCATGAACATAAGTATGTTGCAACGGATAAAGTTGCGGCTTCTTGCACTTCGGAAGGATATACCGTATATTTGTGTGATTGCGGCGATACGTACACAGATGATATGACAGAGCAACTGGAACATATCTATGAAGATACTGTGGTACCGGCAACTGAAGAGGATGAAGGATATACCCTCCATCTTTGCACTGTATGTAGTTATGCATACAAGGATAACTATACAGACAAGGTCATTGACGATGGATTGACCGCTGAACAAAAGAACTCCATTGCAATGCTGAACTATCTAGCAACCTTGACTCAAGAAATCAATGCGTCCAAAAATAGTCGTGTGTTTTTGGAGAATGCTTATGCATCGTTGATTAACAATACCAATCCGGAAGAAGTTAATGAATTAGCCGCAGATTATTTGGATAATCTTTTGGGAACAATTAAAGACTATAGGGTGCTGACAATCAAATGGGAACGACTGGAATATCTTTATAATCAGAATAAGGCAAAAGCAATTCAAGAGGCAATTCCCAGCCCTAAAGCTCTTTTAAGTGCGGCGGCTTCCTTGGATGTAAAGCGACTAGTAGCATCCATTGCAACCATGGCCATTGACTCCATCAGCAGTTATAATGCTTACAACGATGAACTGGATCAAGCGTTTTTACAAGATGGATGGGCGCTGAATGATGAAGAAGCTAATGTTCTTCATGAAAGTAGAAGTAATGCTTTTTCGTTTATGCTTAAAATGGTTCGTGAAAACAATCTTCCCGGGGAACTTACATTAAGTGAAAATGCCGTTGTAAAATTTGTCACATGGATAACAAATGATAATTTAACGCAACGCTTGCAATTCCTGAAGTCAGAAGAAAACACCTATCGAGGCTTTGGGCGTTACTGGCTTGCTCTTGCCGAATGTTATTTCGAATTAAACGACTATGATAGTTGCCTGAATGCAATTGAAAGGTATAAGGAATATAGGACGAATATTTTCCGCAAGGACTACGATTTTGCACAAATCTTACCTATGGCAATTGCTTCGGCATCTGAGATTTATTCTGAAGATGACTACATTATTTATGTGGAAGAGCATCTGAAAATCTTATTGGATAATATTGAGAAAGAAGATTGGGCACTTAATTATTTTGCGGCACAGATTTATACTGATCTTTATAACAAGACGAAAGACATTGACTATTTGGAACAGGCATATGATATTGCTCGCAACAATGTAAATGTTTTGGTTAAAGAACAAGAAAAGATGACCGCTGATTATCTTGCAGATGTTCAGGAAGTTACAATAGCGGAAGGTGCGTCTAAGGAAGAAGAAAAGAAAATCAAAGATTACAACAAATCATTGAAAGAAAAAAGAAAGACGGAACTCCCGCCGGTTTATGAGCCCCTGCTGCTGAACTGTGAATTGTTATTTACATTGGCTGAGATGTGTGAGATTTCTTCGGATGAGAGAGAAACTATTGATAACATTTTGGAAAATGACAGCTTTAATGTATTCCTGACAGTGCCGTTGATTAACCGCTATGCTTCCGAGGCAAGCAAAATCGATGTGACAGCAACATTTGAAAAAAGTGCATTGACGATTCCTGTGTGCTGTGTATCTGCTAACTCTGTAGTTAGAGTGAGCGTTATCGAAGGAGGCAAAACAACAGTATACGATGACTGGATAATAAAAGAAGTTCGGCGTATGGATAAGGATCCGGAATCCTTTGTCGTTACTTATGCAAGCGAAAAAACAAAGGATCAGACATGGAGTGCGGACTCTGTAGTGTTAGTCGAGATTTTTGACGAGGCTGACTCGAAGTATGAGCCGCTGGTTATTCGTTTTAAGGTTAGTAAGTATAACAAGATTGTTTGGGAATATGTCGAATTTGAGCAAGTGAATTGAAATGTTTCAACATTGATAGAACTGCTTGACTAGAGTTTGTGACTGAGAAAACAAAAGCGAACAGAGAAGCCCGGAGGGATCGTGGATCGTTCCGGGCTTTTTCTATTGCGATTTTTGCATACAGGATTGAAATATCAGGAATTCTATGGTATGATATTTATGGCGAAATTTGAGCTATGAGATTTTAACGATTTGGAGTTTTAGAAATATGACAGAACTTGTTACCAAAGAAATGATCCCGGAATTTGAGGCTTTTTTGGAGAGTCATCCCGAGGGGCATTTTGCCCAGTCTTCCCTGTGGGCAAAGCAGAAGCCCGCATGGCGGTGGAAGGCCATTGTCTGCCGTGGAGAAGACGGCAAGATCAAGGGTGCTATTTCCTTCTTGATCCGCAGAATGCCCATTGTCCGCAGAAATATGATGTACGCTTGCCGTGGTCCTGTTTGCACCCTGGACGACAAGGAGACCTTTGCCGAGCTTATGGCCGCCTCCAAGGCTCTTGCCAAGGAAGAAAAGGCCTATGTCATCAAGATCGATCCCGATGTTCCTTCCTCTAACACAGATTTTGTGAGCATGCTGGAGGAGCATGGCTTCCGCACCAAGGATAAGGGCAAGAACTTCGAGGCCATCCAGCCCCGTTATGTTTTCCGCCTGTATCTGCAGGGGCGCAATGAAGAGGAGCTTATGGCAAGCTTCCACCAGAAGTGGCGCTATAACATCCGTGTGGCTGTGAAGAAGGGCGTAGAGATCCGCTTGTGCGGAAAGGAAATGGTCCCCGAATTTACCCGTATCATGGTAGAAACCGGCCTGCGTGACAACTTTGCCACCCGTCCTCCCGAGTATTTTGCCGCTATGCTGGACAATCTGGGGGACAAGTGCCGTCTGTATATGGCCTTCCATGAGGGTCAGCCCATTGCAGGTACTCTTGCCATCCTTTACGGTGACAAGGTTTGGTATCTCTACGGCGCAAGCTCCAACGAGCATCGCAATTTGATGCCCAACTATCTGCTCCAGTGGTCCATGATGCAGTGGGCAGTGGAGAACGGCTCCCGTGTGTATGACTTCCGCGGTGTCTCCGGTGATATTTCCGAGGACAATCCCCACTATGGTCTGTACCGCTTCAAGAAGGGCTTTGGCGGTGAGTTTACGGAGTTCGTGGGCGAGTTTGACTATGTGCAGAACAAGCTCATGTACTTTGCCGCAGAGAAGGGCAGTCTGATGTACAGAGCTATTGCCGCAAGGATCTACCGCCTGAAGAACCGCAAGGGTAAGAGTCATGAGTAAGTATGTTGTAAGCAGGGAAGACCTTGCCTATAATATCCGCATCTTACAGGAAAAAGCTTCCGGTGTTCCCATTTGGGCTGTGGTCAAGGCAAACGGCTATGGCTTGGGTGCAGGGGCTTTTGCAAAGGAACTTTGGGATCTGGGGATCTGCTGTTTCTGCGTCACGGAGCTTTGCGAGGCTCGTGCCATACGGCAGACCTGTCCCCAAGAGGCAAAGATCCTCATGCTCCGTCAGGTCTGTATGGCCGAGGAGATCCGGGAACTTCTGCAACTTGGGGTGATCCTGACCGTAGGCTCTTTGGATGCTGCAGAGCGGATATCCGCTGTTGCTACAGAGCCTGCGCAGATCCATCTGAAGGTGGATGTGGGCATGGGGCGCTACGGTTTCCTGTCTGAAGAAGTGCCTCAAATGGAAAAGGTCTTCACAGACTATTCCAAACTGGAAGTGAAGGGCATTTATACACACTTCCCCTGTGCCTTCTGCGATGAAGGTATGACAAGGTTGCAGTTTGCGGAGTTTAATCTCGCGGTTGGAGCTCTCACGGCAAAGGGCTATGACCTCGGCACAGTCCACTGCTGTAACTCCTCCGCTTTCCTGAAATTCCCCGACATGCATTTGGACGGCGTTCGCATAGGCTCTGCTCTGTTGGGCCGTATGGCCTTTCCCACAAAGCTCCGCCCTCTGGGTGTTGCGGAAAGTATGATCGAAGAACTTCGTCACCTGCCTGAGGGACACAGCACCGGCTATGGCTCTATTTGGCATGCCAAGAAGGGCTCTGTCCTTGCCATTGTTCCTGTGGGCTGGGTACACGGCTTCCGTGTCGGATCCCGTCCCGACCGTTCCCGTTGGAAGGACTGTCTCAGAGGGATGCTGGAGGAATTCCGCAATCTCCTGAAGCGTCCTAAGACTATGGTTCGGATCAATGGGAAGTCCCGCCCTGTGGTGGGTGTGGTAGGCTCTCTCCACTGCGCTGTGGATGTGACGGGGCTGGATTGTAAAATCGGAGATAAGGTACTGCTCCCTGTGAATCCCATGTATGTGAAGAACATGGAGGTGGAATTCCGATGAGCCATGATGAACTGCGCAGAATCCTTGCCGGAAAGGACAAGGCTTCCCGAAAGGCCTTAAACCGCTGGGCGACAGAGCTGGAGGAAGATGATCCCCAACTGTGTGCAAGCCTTCTGAAGCCGGACTCCCAAGCCGAGTCTGTCAAAAAAGCGGTGAAGGCCTACGGCTTTGCCCGGGTGCTGAATCGCTCTGCCATGATCCTTGCGGTACTGGTGGTCATCGCCACCTATCTGGTCAGTGACTTCGGCATGAGCTTGCTGGAGGGGCTGTGGAATCGTTACTGCATGGCCATCGGCATCATCATCGCCATGGGACTTTTTGCCGGAGGCAGTCTGCTGTTCTACCGCCGGAAAGAAGAGCTTCTTGCCACCGCCTACTTAGAAGTAGTTTCGGAAGATCTGAGTGACGAGGAAGATCAAATTGACAATTGAAAATGGAAAATTATCCGTCACAAAGATAAACAGAGTAAGCGTCAAATCTATCGGCGTTTAGGTTGGATGTTCGCCGCCCCTCCAGACATTGACAGCACCGGCTCCGAGAGTGTTCTCGGGGTCGGTGCTGTTGGGTTCATTTTGCTTTGCACTCAGACGGTGCATTCCATGGCAACAGGGACTGCACGGTTTGTTTGTCCTCTAAATCTGCGTTGTTCGCTGTTTTCAGAAGCCAGGTCAGATACCGGTATGGATCCTGGTTGTTCTCAATGGCTGTTTGGATCAAGCTAAACATGATCGCACTGCCCGTTGCTCCCTTTGGTGTATTGGCAAATAAGAAATTCTTCCGGTCAATGACGAAGGGCTTTATGCTTCTTTCTGCCCTGTTGTTGGAGATCTCTAATCTGCCGTCCTTCAGGTAGTTGGTCAGGTAGGGCCACTGCTCCTTAAGGTATGTAAATG
>JAZMZW010000123.1:0-17056 GCA_045586205.1 Faecousia sp.
ATAAGCGCTCTGCCTTCTCCTTCGTGTTCCGCACTATCTTTCCGACAGCAGTCATTGCCACAGCCATGTTTTGTGCTTTCTTTCATCTCGACTTTGGTAACATTCATTTACTTCCACCTCCAAGGGTTCCTCCCTTCCCGTGTCCGTCGACTGACACGGTACTATGGATTCATCTGACTCCTCGTGATAAATCTTGTTTCAACCATGGCTTGTAAAAAACACGCCCCATGTCCACGAGGCCTCCCCGGGTACTCGCATGCTCTTTCTCTCCATCTACCTGTCATACTTACTGCACATGATTCCGTGTAGCTATTGGGCTTCAACTTGTTCAGCAGTCTTACCCTCATGTTCAGCCTATATGCTTCGTGTAACCTCAGGCCGGAGATTTGCCAACCGCTTCCTTCAGATTCCTCGTCGCCAAGGACACCCTTGCCTTAAGCTATATCCTTCCCGCTACCGGGCGGATTCGGGACTTGCACCCGTTAGAACATGCGCCCGCCGGGCGCACTGCAAAAAGGCACACCCCGTTGATTGGGGTGTGCCTCTGTGTTTGACTTTAGATCAATAGTTGGTAGCGTGGAGTTCGAAGTAGGCCTGAGGATGTGCACAGACGGGGCAGAGCTCGGGAGCCTTCTTGCCCATGACCAAGTGACCGCAGTTGCGGCATTCCCACATAGCTTCCTCTGCCTTCTCGAAGACAGCCTGCATTTCCACATTGTTCAGCAGGGCGCGATAACGCTCCTCGTGAGCCTTCTCAACCTGACCAACGGCACGGAACTGTGCTGCCAGCTCGGGGAAGCCCTCTTCCTCTGCATCCTGTGCGAAACGCTCGTACATATCGGTCCACTCGTAGTTCTCGCCCTCAGCGGCGGCGGCTAGGTTAGCCTTGGTGTCGCCGGTGCCTTCCAGAGCCTTCAGCCACAGCTTGGCATGCTCCTTCTCATTGTCGGCAGTCTTGAGGAACAGAGCGGAGATCTGCTCAAAGCCCTGCTTCTTGGCAACGCTTGCAAAATAGGTGTACTTGTTGCGAGCCTGGCTCTCACCTGCGAAAGCTTCCCACAGGTTGCGCTCGGTTTTGGTGCCTGCATATTTCATTTGTGTTACCTCCGTTTGTTTGATTTTTTGTACTATCAGAATATCAAATTTTCTCTGAGATTTCAAGTGTTATTTTGTGTTTTTTCGGCAGGAACAGGAAAAAGTTTTTGACAGGATTTTTTAAAAACTGCCCCAAGACGAACGTCTTGAGGCAGGGAGTGTGTATTTGCTTTTTCTTTATTCCCCATCGGTGCCGTTATCCTGCTCGCCCTCAGTGGGAGCTTCCGTGGCCTCGGTGGTAGGCTCCTCAGTGGGAGCTTCCGTGGCCTCGGTGGTAGGCTCCTCCGTAGGCTCGGTGGTAGGCTCCTCCGTAGGCTCGGTGGTAGGCTCCTCCGTAGGCTCGGTGGTAGGCTTGGTAGAAGGCTCGGTCGGATTGGTGCTGGGTTCTGTGGGTTTCGGCTCCGTGGGCTTGTTAGGGTTTTCGATGGCGTTGATCTGCTCCTGCATGGGTCTGCTTGCATCCAGAATATAGGCAACTTCCTTGTCACGCTTCTGATAGGTGGAGGTGTTGACCCGTGTGGTAGAGATCAGCTTGCCGTTCAGATCATACTTATACATATAAGTCTTGACCACACAGCCGTCATAGCCCACCTGAATGGTAGCTCCATGCTTATACTTGGAATATTCGGAATAATTCTTCATATTGGGATGGATATAGACCTTCTTGGTACCACCCTTGTCTTCCTTCTCCACGGAGTAGTCCAGTTTGACGGTATAGTTTCTGGTTTCTGTTCCCACCAGATCCACATATACATTTCCATCACGGACAGATACATCCACACGGATGGGGAAAGACGTATTATTGCGGAACTTGTAGTCCAGAGATCCCCAGTAAATGGTGGCATCCATACCCCAAGGCACATAGGAGGGAACATAGCGGTGAGCCGCACGCTCCACGATCTCCAGATCGGCCTTCAGGCAGGCGTAGTAGATGGCGGAAGCAACCTGACAGACACCGCCACCCAGCTGATCCTCTGTTCTGCCACCGACATAGACACCGGCTTCCTTGTAGCCCTTGGCGGCGGTACGCTCTCCCACAATATTGTTGAAGGAGAAGGTCTGTCCGGGCAGAAGCACTGTACCGTTAATGGCCTTGCCTGCAAGCTCCAGATTCTTGGTGCGGTCGGGGTTGTAGACATGAGGGCTCACGCAAGAGCCGAGAGTATCTGCAAAGAGCAGTTTCTGCATCTGTGTCTTGGTATACTGCGGTGCAAGCTCTGTAAGCGTCAGAAGGATCTGATCTCCGTAGCTTGCGGCCTCTGCCAGAGTGACGGCTTGACTCATAAGGAAGCCATATCCCATCTTCTCCTCCGTGACCTTGAAGGTCTGAGGATCACAGACTGCATTGACAGGAGCAATACAGCCACTGTCGGTATAGAGCTGATCCAGATCCAGAGTCTGAGGGAAGGTCTCCTCATACACTGCCTGAAGCTCGAAATTTTCACTGTAGTAGCCTTCCAACACAAGGGTGTACAGAGCCTGTACATCCAGCTTACGACCGGGCAGGCCGAAGGAGATATTCAGACAGTCTACCTCTACTTCTTCATCCTTGTCGTTGCGGATGGTGGTCTTACCCTGTTCCACCACCGTATCGGCACCCTCCAAAAGGGTCTCCTCATAGGCGCAATCCAGAACCTCGCGGATATAGTCCTCATCCATGGTCAGGAAATCCTTCAGAGGGATATCCACGGTTTCTTCCGTGCTTTCCACCTCTCTGCCCAGTGCATAGGCATGATCCACAGCGGCAGTCAGATCCAGCAGGATGTTGACCTGGGAGGCAGGCAGGCAAATGGTGCGATCCAGTACATAGGGATTGCCCTGCTCATCTACGGGAGCATCAGGATCTGCCTCGGTGCTTTCCGCGGTAGCCTCTGTGGTAGCCTCTGTGGTAGCCTCGGTAGTAGCCTCGGTATTCTGTGTGTCGGTGCTTTCCTCCGTAGGCTCGGTAGCCTCTGTGGTAGCCTCGGTGCTTTCCTGGGTTACGGGATTGCCGTACATATCCACAGTAACCTCGCCGGAAGGATCATACTCGGAACGGAACAGCTCCGGCTGAGTGGGATAGGCATACAGACGGATGTTCATATTCTGATCCTGATACAAGGGGGCAAGCACCGGCTCCTGTAAGCCGTCTACGGTGGTTGCGGGAGGATTCAGCGGAGGATAGCTCTGCATCAGCAGATTCAAAGCCGCTTCTTTTTCCAAACCGCCGATATTCACACCTGCGACAAAGGTATTGGCGCGGATCTGATCCGCCTTGGGATCCAGGGGATCCTTACCGAAATATTTCATACAAACCAGTCCTGCTCCCACACCGATGGCAACCACAAGGACACCAATCAGGATCGGCAGGAGGATGTTCTTTTTCTTCTTGCTCTTGGGGCTTGCAAAAGCACCCGTTTTCTTCGGGCCGGTAGATGCTGCAGGCTTTGTTACAGGCTGCCCTTGCACTGCACCGGGACGGTTTTGTTTCTCAAACTTGCCCATTTCTTTCCTCCTTGTTCCATATCATATTTATTATATCGTAGCAGAGAGAAAATGCAATCTTTTTTTCTGAAAATCAGAGAAATTTTTTACTCCCGTTTACCAAGTGCCTTCACAAGTGCCTGTGCCTTCTTTAAAGGACATTCTTTGTCTGCCAAAAGTAGTTTTAACATGACCTTTCCATCCTTAGCCGACAGACTCAGCCGTTTGCGATAGATGCTCTGCTTCTCCAGCTCCTCGATGCGATCCAGATCCACCTCTTCCATCTGGAAATGAAGTGCGCCACCAAACTGGCGGAGCTCCGTGATCCCCAGCTGTGCCGCCTCCGCTCGCAGAAGGGCAATGTCAATGAGATTCCTGACTCCCTTGGGAGGCTCGCCGAAGCGGTCAATGATCTCATCCATAAGTTCATCTGCATCATAGGCACTGCGGATAGCCGCCATACGGCGGTACAGATCCATGCGTTGCTCTCCGGCCTTGACATAATAGGAGTCGATACAGGCCGTCACATTGATATCGGCTGTGCAATTGCGCAGTTGTTCCTTACCTTCGCCCTTTTCCTCCAGAACAGCCTCCTCCAGCAGACGCAGATACATATCATAGCCCACGGCGATCATGTGACCGGACTGCTCCGCACCCAGAAGATTGCCTGCACCCCGAATCTCCAAGTCACGCATGGCGATCTTGAAGCCGGAGCCGAATTCCGCATAGTCACGGATGGCATTCAGACGTTTTTCCGCAATTTCCGTCAGAACCTTTCCCGGACGGTAAGTCATATAGGCAAAGGCATGGCGGTTACTTCTGCCCACTCGACCTCGGATCTGGTGAAGCTGGGCAAGTCCCAGACGGTCCGCATCCTCAATGATCAATGTATTCACATTGGGATTGTCGATGCCTGTTTCAATAATGGTGGTACACACCAGAATGTGGATCTCTCCGTCAATGAGATCCTGCATGGTACGGCTGAGCTCCGCCTCGCTGAGCTTGCCGTGAGCCACACCCACATTGACCTCCGGGAAGGCCTCCTTGATTTTTGCGGCACAGCGGTCAATAGATTGGACACGGTTGTGCATATAATACACCTGTCCTCCCCGTTCCAACTCCCGTCGCATGGCATCGTGCAGAACTGCATCATTGTGTTCCAGAACAAAGGTCTGGACGGGAAAACGGTCACGGGGTGGCTCTTCCAAGGTGGACAGATCACGGATCCCCGTAAGAGCCATATTCAAGGTTCTGGGGATGGGGGTAGCCGATAAGGTTAAGACATCCACACCTTGGGAAAGCTCCTTCAGTTTTTCCTTATGGCTCACGCCGAAGCGTTGCTCCTCGTCCACAATGAGCAAACCCAGATTGCGGAATTCCACTTCCTTTTGCAGGAGCTTATGTGTGCCTACCAGCAGATCCAAAGTGCCTGCTCGCAGGTCTGCAATGGTCTGCTTCACCTGTGCGGGAGGACAGAATCTGGACAGAACTCCGATATTTACAGGGAAACCCCGGAATCTGGCAACGGCGGTGGTATAGTGCTGTTGTGCCAGCACCGTGGTGGGGACTAAAATCGCCACCTGCTTGCCGTCCATAATGGCCTTCATAGCTCCCCGGAGGGCAACCTCCGTCTTGCCGAAGCCCACATCTCCGCACAGAAGACGGTCCATGGGACAGCTTGCTTCCATATCTGCCTTGATCTCCCCGATACAGCGGAGCTGATCCTCTGTTTCCACATATTCGAAATTATCCTCAAACTCCTTCTGCCAAGGGGTATCCGGAGCAAAGGCATATCCGGGTAGGCGCTTCCGCTGGGCATAGAGCTTAATCAGCTGTTGTGCCATATCCTTAGCGCAGGATCTGGCTCTGGCTTTGGTCTTTTCCCACTGACCGCCACCCAGACGGTTGAGCTTCACCGCGCCGTCTTCCCCGCCGCCGATGTATTTGGCAATCAGATCCAGACGGGTGGCGGGAACGTAGAGCATTCCGTCTCCCAAATAGGCAATCTTAATATAATCCTTCACAGCGCCGTCCTGAATGACCTGCTCCATGCAGACGAATTTACCGATGCCGTAATCGTCATGAACGATGAGATCTCCGGGGTTCAGATCCGTGAAACTTTCCAGTTTTTGTCGATTTGATTTCTTTTGAGCTTTTTTGAGCGGTTTTTTGCTTGTTTGACTGTTGAGTTGTCCCTCAACGATTACCGCATACTTCAGTTGCGGATATTCCATACCATAGGGCAGAGTGCCGTCTGTCAGCAGGATCTGCCCCGGCAAGGGAAGCTGTACCAAAGGGAAGGCCATACGAGCCTTGATACCCTTTTCCTGCAATTGCTGTTGCAGAAGCTCTCCCCTGCGCTGATTTCCGCACAGGACTACCGTCCCGTATTGATTCTTTTGATAAAAGCTCAGATCATGGACTGCCACATCCAAATTACCCCCGTAGGCGGGGAGCTGTTTGGACAGGAAGGACAGAAGCTCCTTGGGCTTCAGCTCCTCCGGATAGGCAGAGGACAGGAAGGTGTCCATATATACGGCACTTTGTCCCTGCAGATCCAGGCAGAAGCTGTCCCAATCCTTACTGAAGCTGCACAGCTCTCCGCACAGGATGCCCCCGGACAGAAGATGATCCAGCATCATGCCCTCTTCCTCCTGCTCCACATCTGCAGTGGTGGCAAGATTGCCGTGGTCGCAGATGCACAGGATGCTACGGGAGGACAGATAGTCCGCACCGCAGGCATATTCCGGATAAATCAGGGACAAATAGCGGTCGGCGGCAGTGAAATAGCCCTCCTGCTCCAGAAGCTCCGCATCCTCGGACAGGGTTCTGATAAGAAGCTCATGAGGTTGCTTCTTCTTTCTTTGTCTCCGGATCAATGCTTGCAGATCCTCTGCAAGACCCTTGCGTCCTCCGGGATGAAGCTGTGCCACAGCCTCTGCCACAGGAAGGAGAATGATACTGTCCACATTCTCGATCCGTCGCTGGGTCAGGGGATCGAAGACACCCATGGTGTCGATCTCGTCACCGAAAAATTCCATACGGATGGGCTGTGCCATACCGGGAGAGAATACATCCAGAATTCCTCCGCGGAGGGAGAACTGTCCCACACCCTCTACCAGTTCACTGCGACTGTAGCCACAGTTCAGCAGATGCTTCACCAGAGCCTCTATGCTCATTTCCATGCCACTGCTCAAGCTCAGGGCGCAGTCCAATAGCTGTGCCTTGGGCATGGTACGCATGGAAAGGGCTTTGTAGGAGCTGACCAACACGGGACAGCGATCCTGAGACAGGGCATAGAGAAGCTCCAATCGCTTATGCTCCCACTGTCTGGACACACCGCTGACACAGTAGAAGGTCCAGTCTCTGCCGGGAAGGAGGGCTACACCCTGCCCCAAAAAGCTTTGCAGTTCCCCATAGATCCGATCTGCGGTGGTATCATCCTGACACAGCACCACCAGAGGTCTGCCCGTATGGGCATGGATGGTAGCCAACATATGGCTACGGGCGATCTGCCCCACACCGGACAGTGCCACAGTCTGCTTCTTCCCGATGGCGGTCAGAAGCCTGCGAAATTCTTCACTTTCCGGCAGGATCTTCAGCAATTGATCCATGATTTTCCCTCCTCAGAGTTATTATAAAAGTGATGCAGCTCCTTCGTCCCCGTGATGTTTGCTTCGCAAGTGAATGTATCGACTGTGTCGATGGGATTAAAATTTTGCACATGAATAGCCAATAACTTTTGAATATAGTCCTATTCATTCCGAAAGTGCCTGCATCGCCGATCAATGATCGGCGCTACGTAAAACTGAATAGTCCACACAAAAACCAACTCACAGAGTCACAGCGTGGCGAAAACATGATCCGGAACAGGTGCGCCACAACAAACAATTCCACAATGGATAAGCACAATGTAAAACTTGCAACAATTTAGACTTGTATCATATTTCGCCACCTGCATGGGCGTAGACACCAAATGTAGAAGTACAAGCTACCGACAACCGACAAAAAACAAGAAAACGATTAGAGCGGAGCGCCGGAATGGGATGCTTAATTTGCGCAAAATTCGGAATTACGCACCAATACGACACAAGGCGGAAATCGGCACGGTGTCCGATTCCCGCTATATGTCTCTTAAATCGTCAAAATTATTTACTTCCGTTAAATCGGTTGGCAGCCTGATAGACACCGTTTTCTACCAGCTCCAGTGCCGCCTCTGCCGCACGCTCAATGGCGGGCTGCAGGAGCTTTTCCTCCTCCGGGCGGAAGGCGGAAAGTACCCAGTCTGCCAGCTCATAATCCGGATGGGGCTTTGCTCCCACGCCGATCTTCACACGGGGGAAGGCCTGAGAATTCAGACATCCGATCATAGACTTGATCCCGTTGTGTCCCCCCGCAGAGCCGTCACCGCGGATCCGCAGTCTGCCTACATCCAGAGAGATGTCATCAAACAGCACCACGATCCGTTCCGGGGGCAGCTTGTAGAATCTTGCCGCATCCTGTACAGACAGGCCGGAAAGATTCATGAAGGTCTGGGGCTTCAGGAGAATGAGCTTCTGTCCCTTATAAGTCCCCTGACCGTAAAATCCACGGTACTTGGCTCGGTCTACCTTGATCCCCAATTTCCGTGCAAGCTCATCAATGGCACGGAAGCCAACATTGTGTCGGGTACGGGCATAATTGTCACCGGGATTCCCCAGTCCAACAATGAGCCAGTCACAGGCAGGTTTGCGAAACAGCATCAGAACAGCAGGTTAGAGATGGGGGCTTCGTGATAGATGCACTTGATGGCCTTGGCAAAGTGGGAAGCGGCATCAATGTAGCGGATCTTATCACCCTCATACTCTGCAGGCTGAGGAATGGTGTTCAGGAGCAGGAGCTCTTCCAGACAGCTGTTCTCAATACGCTCCAGAGCGGGGTTGGACAGCACGCCGTGGGAAGCACAGGCATAAACCTTGGTTGCACCGGCATTCATGATAGCCTGAGCAGCCTGGCAGAGAGTACCTGCGGTATCAACGATATCGTCATAGATGATGCAGGTCTTGCCCTTAACATCACCGATGATGTTCATGACCTCACAGACATTGGGACGGGGACGGCGCTTATCAACGATGGCCAGACCCATGTGAAGATCTGCGGCAAAGGCACGGGAACGGCCGACAGAACCGATGTCGGGAGAAACCACGCAGAAATCCTCGTGGTTGTAGATCTTCTCGTCAAATTTAGAGAGGTAGTATTTGACAAACATGCTCTTGCCGAAGAGATTGTCTACAGGGATATCAAAGAAGCCCTGGATCTGAGCGGCATGGAGATCCATGGTCAGCACACGGTCTGCACCTGCACTGGTAATGAGATTCGCCACCAGCTTTGCGGTAATGGGATCACGACCCTTGGCCTTGCGATCCTGACGGGCATAGCCGAAGTACGGGATCACTGCGGTGATTCTGGACGCAGATGCACGACGGAAGGCGTCGATCATAACCAACAGCTCCATAAGGTTGTTGTTGACATAGGGACGGCAGGTAGGCTGTACCACAAAGACATCACAACCACGGACAGACTCTGCAGCGGTGACGCAGGTCTCGCCGTCGGCGAAAGTCTTGACTGTTACTTCTCCGATCCCGATCCCAAGCTCGGTGCAGATGCCACGAGCAAGCTCGGGGTGGGCATTACCGGTAAATACCTTGATTTTCTTTCCGTTTTCGTTCATGATAGTACCTCTCTTTTGTTATGAGTTGTATTGGAACTCTAAAAATTTCATCTTTTATGCTTAGATGCCCAGTCCTTTTTGTTGGACTGTCTGTTTCTTGCAATACCGAGAGCATTATCCGGAACATTCTCCGTGATGGTGGAGCCTGCGCCGATGTACGCTCCCTGACCAACCTGTACAGGAGCCACCAGAACCGTATGGCAACCGATAAAGGCATTGTCTCCAATGAGAGTTTGGTGCTTATCTACACGGTCGAAATTGGCGGTGGCTGTACCACAGCCGATGTTGCAGCTCTGTCCGATCTCCGTGTCTCCCAAATAGGACAGATGGGCTGCCCAGGTGTTTTCTCCCAGCTTTGCGTTCTTGGTTTCCACGAAGCTTCCTACATGGACACCTCTTGCAAAGTCACTGCCCTGACGGATGTGGGCATAAGGACCGATGAGTACCTCGGATGCCACCTTGGAGCTGTAGACCTGGGAAGCATTGACACAAGAGCCTTCCCCGATCTCCGAATCCTCTACCACAGACCAGGGGCCGATCTTTGCCCCTGCTCGGATCAGAGAATTTCCACGGATCATAACACCGGGCAGAAGCTGTGCGCCTCCTTCAAAGCGAACGGTGGGCGCAATATAACAGCTGTCGGGATCCATGATCTGTACCCCCATACGAGCCAGTCGCAGAGCCTGATCTCTGCGCAACAGACTTAAAAATCCGGGGAAGGCATCGGGAGACTCTACAGCATAGAAGCCCTCGCTATCCCACAGAGATTTGCTGCTACGGAACAGAACATTGGGCAAATCGGACTCCTGATCCAGCGTGTCCATCAAGGTTTGACGGTTGACCAGACAGGCAGGACTTTTGTACTCTCCCTCACCCTTGAGCATGGGCAGGTACAGAGTCGGGCCTCTCAGGACAGTCACTTCCTCCTCTGCCTCATCGGCAGTGGACAGGAACACATGGAGCTGGTCTGCGGGGTCACTACCTGCATTGCTCATGACCTGCGCCTCGGGAGGCAGGCACTGCAGGGCTTTGTCCATGGAATCTTCATGGCACACTAGGAAAAAACGGCCGATGCCACTTTCGTACAGGCCGTAACTCAGCCAGGTCAGCAGTGGCGCACCGAGAATGGGAGAAAGCATAGTCGGATCCGGATACCCGGTTTTGCTACGGTCATCGGGTACAAATATCACTGCGGATAATCCGTTCATTTTGGTCGCACACCCCTTTTTTCTATCTCACACCGTAGGGAAGCGGGCTCTAGCGCCCAAAAATATACTACGGCATAGTGCTTCTTTATACATTATAGCAGATGAAAGCCGTTTAGTCCACCTGTTTCCGAAAATAAACTGCATGAATTTCATAAATTTCTTGTTGTAATAGGCCTTAGCCAAGAAAAAAGTCTTGTAGGGAGTTCTATTTTCCCTTTTCACCGCATAGAATCGGAAATAAGGAGGGAATACCATGCTGACAAAAAACAAACAACAGCTTCAATATTATAAGCTCTGTGCCCTGCTGATTCTGCTGGCCTGTTGCTTCCGCACCCTTGCGGTTCTGACAAGTCCCAAGGTGGAGGCGGAGATCCCCTATGAGGAGCAAATGGAGCTTCTGCCTTATATCCCTGTAGAGAGCCGTCCTCCGGAATCCTATTCCCTGTCCCCGGATCCCGCTCTGGTGGAGATCGATAACCGTTGCGGTGCGGTATTCCATCAGCAGGAGCTGTTTGAGCGTTCCCAGAGCTTCACCCTCACCCGGGAGCCCTGCGTTCTCATTGTCCATACCCACGGAAGCGAGGCCTATCGGGATAGCGAAGGCTACCGCAGTACAGACCCGGAGAAAAACATGGTGTCCATCGGCAAAGCACTGGCGCAAAGCCTTAACAACATGGGGATCTCCACCATTCATGATACCACTCTCCATGATGAAACTCTGGGCTATGACTATGCATACAGTCAGGCGGCAAAGGCCATTGCGGAAAAGCTGGAGCAGTACCCCAGTATCCAAATGGTCATAGATCTTCACCGGGATGCCGTGGAGGACAGCTCCGGGAATCAGAAGTCTCTGACCGTGGAATTTCGGGGACAGTCCTATGCACAGCTACTGCTGGTCATGGGTACGGATCTTTCGGGACAGGCACATCCCCAATGGCAGGAAAACCTGTCCTTCGCCATGAAGCTACAGGCACTGCTTCGGGCAGAAGAGCCGGAACTTGTGCGACAAACCAGCCTCCGCTCCTCCCGTTACAACGAACATCTGACCCCACTTTCCATCCTTCTGGAGGTGGGCAGTGCCGGCAACAGCCGGGAAGAAGCCCTCCGTTCAGCCACCTACTTTGCCCAAACCCTCGGGCAGCTTTTATACAGCATGGACAGAGGAGATAATGGACAATGGACAATAGTCAATGAGATCCAAGTGGATAGTTGACAGTGGAAAGTTGCCGCAGGAATTGAAAATCGCCCACGCTGTCAATTTTGAACAGTCAAACAATCACCTTCGTAGCAACCATCATCGATTGGCGAAGATGGCACTGTAGCTACACAACGATCTATGTAAGCTGTACTCGCCTGTCGTAGGGCAAGCCGGTCTCGCTGCGGCTCGGTCAGGACACGGGAGTGAATGACACTCCACCGGACTGTCATTCACTCCCTTGTCCTCCGCTTCGCTACCTCAGCTTGCCGGTGCAGGCAGTGCGTGCTTTTGAAACGGATTCTTGGCTTGCAGTTTCTTAATAAGCTTTCTGCGTTGAAATACGGTTACCATGTTGGCACTTCAATGACTGTTAAGCTTTTCCTCAGAAGCATGCACCGATCGTAGGGCAAGCTGCCCTACGGTTAATGTGTGCGTTTATATGCTGTTTTCCGTCCCTGTAGTGCCTGCATCAACCATCAGCGATGTGAATAATTATTTTCGTAGGTAGGGGCTTGCAAGTTAGCGCCTCCCTCTGATGAGGGAGGTGGGCGTAGCCCGGAAGGAGAGAAAAAGCCGAAGGTCTGTACGGTTTATCGTAAATTCGTACAAGCTTGGAAGCTTTTCTCTCCTTCAGTCGCTCCGCGACAAATCACTGCGGTGATGGATTCACTCGCAAAGCGATATCCCTTCCGAAGGAAGCATCACCGGCATAGTGCGCAGGAAGCATCACTTATTTCTCTGTCCCCGTCGAGCTTTCGTCGGATTTTTCTTGCCTTTATGGAAATTTCGTGATATGATAAGGGGAAGAAAAGCCCACGTACCCACAGTTATACAAGAAAGGAGGCGGCAAGATGGATCAGAAGCAAAAAGATTTTAACGATCAAACGATCCTCTTTGATACGCCTGACGATGAATTTCCTCCCCTGCCTCAGGAGCCGGTGGAGACTTCCCCTCCCCCGTCCCCCAAGAAGGTGGAAAAGGGACAGTCTCCGAAAGCAAAGAAAGCCCCTGCCCCTCAGTTAGAAAGCTACCCTAAGCAGGAAGCCAACCCTACCGTCGTTCCCCAGCCCCAACGGAAGCAAAAAGGTCCCTGGTCAGTCGTTTGGCGGATCAGCACCTATGTGTGGAAGCTGGGTTTGGGTGTAGCTCTGGTTCTTGCCATTGCCTTCATGGGCATGGTGGGACTTTTGACCGTTACGGAATATAACCCCGCCTATGCGGAAACCGCAGACCGTGGCAGTGTGAACCGCAGCGATGCCATTACCGACCGTAGCTTGAGCATCCTGACCCTCAACACCGGCTATGCAGGTCTGGGCAGTGATGCAGATTTCTTCCTCGCCGGTGGTGAAGGGGTTCTCCCTGCCGACATAGAGACCGTAGAGGAAAACATGGGTGGGATCCAACAGCTCCTGCTGGATCGGGAAGCCGACTTCATTTTCCTTCAGGAAGTGGATGTTGACAGCCAAAGAAGCTTTGAACTGAACCAGTGGCTGACCTATGAGCATGATCTGGAGGACTACGAAAGCCGTTTCGCCCTGGATCAGTCCTGCCAATATGTTCCCTACCCCATTACGCAACCCATTGGCAAGCTCCAATCCGGTCTGGCTACCTACAGCGCCTATGACATTACCTCTGCCACCCGATACAGCCTGCCCACCCATTATTCTTGGCCTGCCCGTACAGTGACAGCCAAACGTTGTCTGCTGGTCACCCGTATCCCCATTGACGGCAGTGAGCAGGAGCTTGTGCTGGTGAATGTCCACATGGATTCCTACGAGGACGAAACCGTGGAACAGGAACAGATTCAACAGCTTCTGAAGCTGGTCAAGGAGGAATATGCCAAGGGAAATTATGTCATTGCCGGCGGAGACTTCAGTCACTATTTCCCCAAGAGCGATGCCTACCCCGTGGAGCAGGAGGATGTTTGGACCCCCGATGCTCTGGACTCCATTTTTGCCGGTTGGCAATATGCCTACGATGACAGCGTACCCACCTGCCGTTTGCTGAATCAGCCCTATGATCCCTACAGCAAGGCTACCCAGTATTATGTCATTGACGGCTTCTTGGTATCTCCCAACGTGACGGTGGACAGTGTTTCCACCCTGAATTACCGCTTCAGCTACAGCGACCATAACCCTGTACTTCTGGAATTCACCCTGAGCATGGATGCCACGGAATAAGCCTTTTCAAAGAAAACACCACTCCGATGCCAAAAAGCTTTCGGAGTGGTGTTTTTTATTCTTCTTTTGCAGGAAGTGCCTGCCATTCCTCACGGGTAATGGCATAGACATAGAGGATGCCGTCAAGGTCATCGGGATATTCCTTGATCTTTTTTAAGCCCGCTGCGGCGGCGGTGGAATAGGATGCCACATTGGTATATTTCATGTAGGAGTAGAGACAGTCAAAATCTCTGTGGGTGAAAGCCCAGTCACGGACAGCCCGTGCAGCTTCCTTTCCCAAGCCCTGTCTCCAGAACTTCTTGTGCACATGGTAGCCGATCTCCGGGAGCCATTGCCCGTCGATCCGTTGGAGGGTGATGCCACAGTCTCCTATAAATTCTCCCGTTTCCTTCAGCTCCATTGCCCACAGGCCGAAGCCGTATTGAGCATAGTTGTCCATGCTCCACTTCAGCCAGCGACGGACTCCCGACTCGTCATAAGGCTTGGGATAGTGCGCCATGGTTTCCGGATCGGACAGGATCTCATAAAGAGCATCAAAGTCCTCCATGGTGTATTCCCGAAATCTGATCCGCTCGCTTTCCAAAATCATAGTTTTCCCTCCTTTGGAAAGTAATATCTCGGGCAATCCGTATAGGGCGCAGGCAGACTTTCCCCGGAGGGAATCCGCCCAAGTTTTTCCACAAACACGGAAGTCTCCTTGGGAAAGGCACGGGTATTCAAATAGTCAATAAAGTCCTCCACAGTATAGTGCAAGCCCCCTAAGAGCAGGAATTTCTGCGCCCGAACATTATTATCCAACCAATCCAAAAACCTCAAACAATAAGCCTCAAGCTCCTCCGCCACAAGCTCCGGCACAGCATACACCATGCAATCTCCGCCTGTGCTGAGTACGATATGTTTCATAGTTTTCCACCTTTGTCACATGCGGTGTTCTCTCACCCAGCTGAGCAAGGATTCATAGTCCATTTCTCCGGAAGCCACTGCCAAGCCCGTATCGGAAACATCCTTGTTTGTACAATCCATGTGGATTCCATTGACTTCAAGGAAGGTCAGCATAACATACATTCCTATACGCTTATTCCCATCCACAAAGGCATGATTTGAAATCAGGTTATAGCCTAAACGCGCGCCCTTTTCTTCCTTGGTGGGATAGAATTCCTCTCCGCCAAAACCGGAAAATGCCGCCGCTAAAGCAGACTCCAACAAGCCTTCGTCACGGATGCCAATACTACCGCCGGTTTCCTGTGCGATCAGCTTATGGAGAAGAAGAACCTTTTCCTTTGAAAACTTTATCATTTGGCAAGTTCCTCAAAAGCAGGCTTGAAACGCTTCAAAATACGAGCCGCAACGATGTCGATTTTCTCATCATCTGTCAAATCCAGCATAGGAGAGCTTTCCATATCTATGACCATATATTTAGGTCTGTTGTTCTTGAAAATCACAGCCTGCCCGTTTTTCTCTGCAATTCGGGTCACTCTGGAAAAATTCTGATTCGCCTCCGTCACGGAAACAATTGTATTTGTATCAATTTGCATAGTATCAACTCCTTTTGCTTATAGTATACGAAAATAATAGGTAGAAGTCAACCTATTATTTATTGGAACTTCCATAACTTATTCTATAGTCAACGGCAATCTATGTTCAAATTCCAAATTAGGCAAGTGCTTCGGAGGGGAAACACTGTCATCCCAGACATTTTTGAAGCCCCTTACATAAAGCTCCTGTCCAATTCTCCAAACTTTATTGACGCAATAGTCTTCGTGTCCGCCGGTATATTCCTTTGCGGAAAAAGTCTGCTTGGTTTCCATTGTCTTGGTATCAATGATTTCCACCCGTCTTGCGGTTACACAGCAAACAATGTGCTTGTGGTCAATGGCTTTGAAACTCCATGAGGTAGCAGGGCGTTTTTCCTGTAGCACCTTTCCGGTGTGCAGATCGATCAGCTGTAGCGCCCGCTCCCGCTGATGCACCAGAACGGTATTTTCGTTGACAAAGACAGATGTGATCCCCCGTTTGCTCTTGGTTCTCCAAATCTGTTCCCCTGTACGGGCATCCAAACAAAACAGTCCTCTTTCCCATGTCTGAGATAAGACATATTTTCCTCCTGCCGCCGTAGCCATGCCAAACTGCGAGAGAAACGCAAAATCGATTCGATCAGTCGTCCATCGAGCCTCTGTTCCGTCTTCAAAACAAACCGTCATGTTTTGATGATCCCTATCCCCATCACCAAAGCGGATCAGTCGGATCCCACCTCCGTCATACGCTACGGTACGGTGATGATTATACAGGCAGTAAGCCCCATGGTAATTTACCCTGCCCTGTTCCTTGGCCTGTTCATATAATTCTTGCATAGCAGTCGTGCCTTCTTTCTTAAAATGAGTGCAGAGAAAAAATCACGAGCCGTTCTCTGGGGTCGGAGTTTTGGAAGAGGTCGTTGCAGGGGATCTCTTGGGAGAATTCCAACTCGTTGACGGTCATGAGGTAGGAGAGGTAGTCCTCCGAGGGGTAGTAGAAAAACAGGAGGATGTGTCTGGGGCTTTCGTAATAGGATTCCAGAATCCGTGCCATGACCTTATGGAGGATTTCTTTGGAAAAGGGGTTAAAGAAATAACAGCGGTCTACCTCGGGAGGCACTTGGTAGGCTTCCGCTCTCGTCAGGAGGAAGTCCGCCTTGACTTTGGCAGTCTTTCGGTTTTCTTGGGCTTGGGCATAGATCTCTGCATCATATTCGATGCCGATAGCTTCGGCTCCGGTACAGTGGGACAGGAAAAAGTCTACCCGCCCCTTTCCGCAGCCGTAGTCCAAGAGCACATTCTCCCTGCGGATCAAAGCACTGTCCCCCAGTCGCTCCAACACACAGTAGGGCGTAGGCTCATAAGGATAGCGGTACTCATCCGCCCTGCTATCATCCCGCCCGCAGGTACGGATCTGCAAAAGCTTATCCCATTTCTCTTCCTTATAGGTCATGACCTTCCTCCCGGTAGTAATCATTCAAAATCCGCTTTACGATCCGCATTTCCCCAACGCTGTAACCCCTCACACCGGACTTAAAAATCGGCAAACAAATTTCAGTTTATCGTGCTTTCAGCACGATAATGAATTGCCCTGCCGGGCATGAATTGGCTATGCCATGATTTGCCTTACGGCATGATTTGTGCCTTACGGCACATTGTTTTTTGGCAATTCAAATCATGGAGCGTAG